>JAMCQK010000184.1 GCA_023382135.1 Deinococcus sp. | reverse complement strand
AACTGCCGGCGGAATGCCCCATTATGCTAAGTATCTCCATGGTGAGTTTGACCTTTCGGTTAAACTCACTGGGGCCAGAGGGAGCAAGGAACACAGTGTGGCTTTTCAAGCCTTTCGACAAACTCGGACTGGAGATACTAAAAGCGATGAACCGGGCGCACAAAGCCTCTTCCGTGGCCCAGAAAGCCGGCACAGCCATCCGGCTTTCTGGGGTCTCGGTAGAGTTTGGAGGCAAGAGCGTCTTGAGAGAGGTGGGCCTCGAGGTCTCCCGTGGCGAGTTCGTGGCGGTGATCGGCCCTTCCGGCGGCGGGAAAAGCACCCTACTCCGTGTAATTGCGGGGTTGCTCAAGGCCCAGGGCCAGGTGGAGGTGCTGGGCCGTCCCGCCATGATCTTCCAGGACTACCGGCTGCTCCCTTGGCGCACGGTAAAGCAAAACGTGGCCCTGCCCAAAGAGCTGACTGGCCGGGGCGAAGAGGCAGAAGCTGCGCTCAAACAAGTGGGCATGGCCGGACACGCGAATCTTTACCCGCACCAGCTTTCCGGCGGCATGAAGGCGCGGGTGGCCATCGCGCGGGCGCTGGCGCAAGACGCCGAAGTGCTGCTGATGGACGAGCCCTTTGCCGCACTCGACGCCTTGGTGCGCGAGCGGTTCAACCTGGAACTCAAAAAGCTTCACCAGAAAACCGGTAAGACCATTTTGTTCGTGACCCACTCCATCCGCGAGGCGGTCTACCTGGCGGACCGGGTGGTGGTGCTGAAGGATGGGCGCGTTGAGACCGTTTTGGACTCCCGCGAGGAAGGGCGTCTGACCGCGTTCACCGACGGCCTCGAGGCGGCCCTGCGCGAACGCCTTGGGGTTGCGGACTCCACCCTGCTCGAGGAAACCCCAAAGCCCGTGCGCCTGCCTTGGGAAGTTCTTGGCGTGGTTGGGCTTACCGCCTTGCTTTTTCTGGCCTGGAGCCTGCTGGCCAGCAGGCTTCCCCCGCTCTTTTTCCCCTCGCCGGCGGCTGTCTTTCAAGCGCTGAAAGATAATTCACAGTTGCTCACCCTAAGCGCGCTTGCCACCCTCAAAGTGACCCTGCTGGGCGTACTGATTTCCTTGATGATTGGCCTGCCTATTGGCTTTTCCATGGGCCGCACGCGGGCGCTGGAACGGCTCCTCTCCCCTTTCATCGTTGCACTTCAGGCAATTCCGACAATTATCGCCGCCCCCTTGCTGGTCATCTATTTTGGTTATGGCCTCACATCCAGGCTGATTGTCACCACGCTCATTTCAATTTTTCCCGTGATGGTCTCGACCATGGTGGGCGTAAGAGAGGTGGACCGGATCTACCGCGAAGTTTTTCAGACTATCGGCGCCAGCAGCTGGGGGATTTTTTCCCGCCTCGAGTTCCCGGGAGCGCTGCCGGTTGTGCTGGGCGGCCTGCGGCTAACCGTTTCGCTTGCGCTGATTGGAGCCGTGGTGAGCGAGTTTGTCTTCCAGGGACCAGGGCTTGGCTACTTTGCCAATAGCGAGCGGCTCAATTTCCGTTACGCCAACGCCTTTGCGGCGGTGGGGGTTAATATCCTCCTCGGCATCTCTTTGTACACCCTGGTCAGTACCCTGGAACGTTTTGTGCTCAGGTACCGGCGGCGCTAAGTCTTTTCTCCAGCCTGTGTTCTTCCGCACACGCAAGCAAAACTGTTTGTCCCCCCGCATGCGGGGAGGTCTGACAGCTCGGAAGACTCGATGATCCCCGCTACCATCCAGTCCCACCGTATTTCACCGTCGTCAGTTTCGTGTAGATTGGTACCGGGCCGCAAGGCCCAGGTCCTTCGGGGCGGGGTGCAACTCCCCACCGGCGGTGAAAAGGCACTGGGTTGTCCTGGTGAACGAGCAGGGAATCCCTCGCTGTTTCAGCACCAGAATCTTCCAGCCTGATCCAGCATCAGACCTTCAGGATCACCGGAATTCGCCGACAACCAGGCTGCCCGCAAGCCCGCGAAGCCTGGAAATCTGCACCCTATCCAGGCCCGACTCAGTGAGATTCTGAGGCCGACGGTACAGTCCGGATGAAAGAAGGAGCTCAGTGCGGGCCCCCAGCCCGTGCGAAAGTAATGGTTATAGGAAACTCGTCTTAGGCTTTCCTTGCGCAGTCCGTGGAAACAGTAAAAGAAGGCTGGTTCGTGCCCAGTCTCTTTTGGGTTGAAGCACGGTTCAGGTAAGGAGCATAGAGATGAATCGAGTCAGGCTGCTGTTGATTTTCTGGGCCTTGCTATTTTCTCAGGCACAGGCGGAAAAAATACGCGTGGGGCTCGGGTATCTGCCCGATGTGCAGTTTGCGCCTTTTTACCTGGGCGCGGTGGAAGGGTTGTACGCCAAGAACGGCCTCGAGGCCGAGTTCCAACACGGTTTCGCCAGCGAGCTCTACCCGCTTTTAGCCCAGGGGAAACTGGACTTTGTGGTGGCCGACGCGGAGGACGTGATTGCCCTCAGGGCCAAAGACCCCAAGGCCGCGCCCTTCAAGTATGTGATGGCTCTGTACCAACAAGTGCCCAACGCGCTCTTCTCGCGGGCCGAGAAGGGAATCAGGTCGGTGCGCGATCTCAAAGGTAAAACTATCGGCATGCCGGGGCTCTTCGGGACCTCTTATACCTCGCTCCAGGCGGTGTTGCGTGCGGCGGGGCTCAAGGAAAGCGAGGTAAAGATCGAGCAGATTGGTTTCACGCAAGCCGAGGCCATCCTCTCGGGCCGGGTGGACGTGGCCATGGGCTTCATCAACAACGAGCCGGTGGTGCTGGCCGCTCAGGGCTACAAGCTAAACGTAATCAAGGCCGGGCTTTACAACCGCTCCGCCGGCAACGGTGTGATTACAACCGATGCCGTGCTGAAGAACGGGGATTTAGTTAGGCGCTTCCTTTCCGCTTCACAAGAAGCAATGGCCCAAACTATTTCGGATCCGAGACGGGCTTTTAACGCCGCCAAGAAGTACGTGCAAAACCTGGGCGAAGACCGGATGAAGGTCCTGCTGGCATCTATTCCTCTTTATCAATCTCCTTACACGCGGGCGCATGGCCTGGGTTTTTCCAGTCCCACCGGCTGGGATAGCACCCTTGCGCTGCTAAAAAACACCAAGCGCGTTTCCACCGGTCTGCCCGCCGGCGAGTTTTTCACTAACGACTACCTGACACCAAACGTGCAACCGAAACGCTGAGAGCCGCCCGGCTAAGTATCTCCAGGGCCAGAGGGAGCTCGGATGCAACTATGGCTCAGAGGATGGGTCCGCTTTCAATGTCTCCAAAAGGGAACCCGCCGCTAAAGCGGCGGGTTTTTCTGGTGGAGGCGGCGGGATTCGAACCCGCGTCCGAAAGTCCCTCTGGTGAGCTTCTACGCGCGTAGTCGGTGATTGAGTGTCGCTGGAAGTTTCCCCGCCGACAGGGGCTTCCAGCCATCAGCTCCGTTAAGTTTCGCCTAGGCTACGGGGCCTTGCTTCGGCTAGCGGGTTTTAGGTCGTTCGGCCTAGCGAGCCACCAGCGGGGCTTCTAGGGAACGTCGCGGACTTATGCCGCGAGAGCGAAGTTCTGTTTGCCAGTTAAGGCGTTTCCGGTTGTTTACGAGGCCACCGGAACCTCGGCGCGCTGCCACACCTTCAGCGACTCCCGTCGAAGCCAGGGTCGCCCCCAGGCAAACTGAATTCTACCAAAACTTGGGTGCTTCGTCGATAGGCCGGTCTCATCCATGCATCGGAAGCCGGTGTCAGGGTACCGGATATTGACGGCAATATCTCCTGGGGAAAGGCTTTGAGGCTCAAACCCCGGGTTAAGCCTTGCTAAACGCCGCCCTGGCGGGAAAGTTCTATACTCAAGTCGTGAAGGCGCGCTTGCTCGCCGCTCTTCTGCTGGTGATGCCGCCCGTATTTGCACAGTCAGGTGCGGTGCTGTTCCAACAGAACTGTTCCTTCTGCCATGGCGAAAACGGCCAGGGCCGGGCAGGAGCCTTCCCTCCCCTAGCCGGGCACGCGCCAAACGTAATTGCCACGCCAGAGGGCCGGGCCTACTTAATTCAAGTGCTCTTGTTCGGACTCCAGGGTGAGATCAAGGTAAGAGGCCAAAAGTACAACGGCGTTATGGCCGCCTTTGGCCAGCTGAGCAACGAGCAGGTTGCCGCCATCCTGAACCACGTTCTAACCGCGTGGGGAAACGACAAGCTTCTGGCCAAAGATCATAAACCCATTACCGCGGCCGAGGTTGCCGCGGTGCGAATCGCCAAGCTTACCCCGCAAGAGGTAGCCGCCAGGCGGTCCAGACTGAAGCTCGAGTAGCCGGCGTTATACTGGTCCAGACAAAAGGAGTAAGTGATGAAAAAAATCTTGGCTATCGCGGTGTTGTTTTTTGCGGGTGCGTTCGCCCAGCCGGGCGCCACGGTTTACCAGAGCTGCGCGGGGTGCCACCAGACCAGCGGAGTGGGTATTCCTGGGGTGTTCCCTCCCTTGGCGGGGCACATCCCCCAGGTCTTGACGGCCAAGGGCGGACGCCAGTATCTCATCAAGGTGGTCTTGTTTGGGCTGCAAGGCGAGATCATGGTCAAAGGCCAGAAGTTTAACGGATCAATGCCTGTGTTTGCTTCGCTTAAGGACGCTGACATTGCTGCGGTGCTGAACTATATTTCCACTCAGTGGGGCAACAAGTTCCCCGCCGGCGAGAAACCTTTCACCGACGCCGAGGTCAAGGCGCTCAGGGCCTCCAAGCTGACCCCCGCCCAGGTGGCGGAAGTGCGCAAGAAGCTGGGTCTCAAGTAGCTCAAGGTAGCAAAACGCCCCCAGATCGGGGGCGTTATCTTTTTTTGATTATCCGGGGTTCTGTTTGTTTTCTTTGGATGCTTCGGCGTCCTTGGCTTCTTCTGACATGCCTTTACGGAACTCCTTGGCGGACTGTCCCAGCCCTCGGGCAAGCTCGGGCAGCTTCCTTGCCCCGAAGAGCAACAACACCACCAAGAGAATAAGGATAAGCTCAGTTGGTCCTAATCGCATGGTTGGCCTCCTGGTTCAGTATACCCAGCCCGGCTGAAGCTTTTCTGAGCTTGTCTACATCTGGTGGCGGTCGCGGTGGACCAGCATCGCCAGGCCAATCGCCAGGTAGACCATGATCAGGCTGCTACCCCCGTAGGAGAAAAGTGGCAGCGTCAGCCCGGTAACCGGGGCCAGGCCCAGCGTCACGCCAATATTGACTAATACCTGGAAGGAGAGCATGGAAAAAAATGCCGACCAGCACCAACTGGTCTTCCAGGCGCCCACACTCCTGCGCCATGCGCACCAGCCTCAAAAAGAGTATGGCGTAGAGCAAGAGCAGCCCCAGAGCACCGACAAATCCCCATTCTTCCGCCAGGACCGCGAAAATGAAATCGGTATGCCGGAATGGCACAAAGCCAAGCTGGGTCTGGGTACCCTGGCCGTAGCCTTTACCAAACAGGCCGCCAGAGCCAATGGCGATCTTTGACTGGATCATCTGGAAGCCGCCGCCGAGCGGGTCTTGCTCCGGGTTCAAGACAAGCTGCACCCGCTCTTGCTGGTAGGGCTTTAAGTTGGGCCAGAGCACCACCGGAACCAGCACCGCCAGCAGGGCCAGGCCAGCCAGCAGGTGGCGCGTGGGCATTCCGCGCACGAACAAAATAGCGAACACGGTGGCGGCCATGACCATGGCGCCGCCTAAATCCGGCTCAACCAGCACCAGCGCCAGTGCGGGAGCCGCCAGCGCCAAGGGCTTCAGGTAGTCGAGGATGGAGACGAGCGGCCTCGAGGCCGCCACTCGCGCCAGCGACAACACCAAGGCGATCTTGGCCAGCTCGCTCGGCTGAAAGCGGAAGGGCCCCAGCACAAACCAAGCCTTGGCCCCGTTCACCTCGCGCCCAAAGACCAGCACCGCTAACAACAGAAAAAGGCTGATGGCAAACAGGCTGTAGCTGGCGGCCATCACCTGCCGCCGTGAGGCAAGCTGGAGCACCACCGCGCCCCCAATGCCAACGGCCAGTCCAACCAGCTGGGTCAGCATCAGGTCCGGGCTGGGAGCGGCGCTCTTGAGGGTGATGAGTCCCAAGGCATTGACGGCCAGCACTG
>JAMCQK010000036.1 GCA_023382135.1 Deinococcus sp. | reverse complement strand
CAGAGACTTTGAGCCTGCCCCAAGAAAGCGCCGGCCTGACGCTCCTGTTCAAGGAGGCTTCCACGGAAATCTTGGGCAAGGGTCTGGTTCAAGGCCGCCTGGTGGTCTCCGAAAAGCTGGACGGTGCGCTTAGCTACCGCAAGGACCAGGTATCCTTCAGCTCGCGTTTTGGCGGCAGCCCGCAAACGCCTTCCGCGCAGATTGAGCTTGTTTCGCCTAAAGCCAGCGCGGTTTTTTCCATCCTATCCGACATCGAAACCAAGAGTTCGCGCGGCGGCCTGGACCTGAAGTCCCCGCTCTTGGATGCCGATCTGCTCTTCCGATCTAACGGTTCGTCTTACGCGGCTAGTGGCAGGCTTGCGCCCAAGGCCGTGTTGCGCGCGGCGGGACAACTTGTTATCCAGGGGAAAGGAAGTGGGTGGCAAGCTTCTTGGAAAACCCCGGAACTTGTTTTGGGCCTTAGAGCCAGGGGCCTTTCTCCCGATGAGATTACCTGGAATGGCAAGGCCCTCGTTTACGCGGCGGGCAGAGAGCTGGAGGTTGCCGGAAAGCTCGATTACCTGCCTTCGCGGGCAACGGGTGCTTTGGACATTGCGGGCGCGCAGATTGGGCTTCGTTTAGCGGGGGAGGGTAGCAAGTTTTCGTTGCGGGGCGGCGCGTACGGCGTGCAGGCCGCAGTTGAAAGCAGTCTGGATGGACAGCTCGCGGGCGGCCTCGGCTACCTCAAATCTTTCGGCCAGAGCCGTTTGCGGGCGCGTGCGGAAATCTCGGGAAGCTTGCGAGCTCCCAAGCTGCAAGGCACGGGCGCGTTTTTGGGTAAGGGGCAGCAAGTGGACTTGCGTTTTGGCTATGACCAGGCGCCCTGGCTGGAGGCGAAGGGCCCTGGTGTTGATGTTTCCTACCGCGATGCCTATGCCAAAGTGAACATCGAGACCGGCCTCGAGGCCTTCGCCGGCTTTCCCGCCACGCTCAAGATAGCAGGCCAAGGCCCGTTTGGCACTTTGGTGCTCCCTGTCAGCCTCGAGGGCCTTGGACTCAGCCTGGCCGGAAAGCTCTTGCCTTCCAAGCTTGAGGCCAATCTAGCGGGCAGTTACCAAAAGCAGAAGATCAGCCTTGACTACCAGAAAGAGCTGCGTATTCAGTTTGATGGGCCCTACGTTACCGGCCTGGCAAAGGTGCCGGCCGAAGGGCCCAGCGGGGTGCTATCTTTGGATCTTCCTTTTGCGCAAGGCGGGCTCAAGGGCAGCCTGAACCTGGCTGCCGGCGCAGCAAAGCTGGATGGGTACAGCGGTGTCAAGGGCGCCGTGAGCGTGGCCCTCTCTGAGGGGTGGAAAAACCCCACTAAGCTTTCGGTAGAGGCGGACCTGAAAACAGCTAGCCCTTACGGGCTGAGCGAGGTCCCAGCAAGGGTGGAAGGGCAGCTTGCGCTGGACTTATCCGCTCGCAGTATTCAAGGAGAAGCCTTGGCCACCCTGCCCGAGTGGGGTGGCGTGAAACTCAAAGGCCAGGGAGGGCGGGTACTGGTGGCGGGAACCGGTGGTTTTGAGCCGCTGACGGCCACGCTGGAGACCAGCCCTTTCAAGGCCAGCTGGAGTTACCAAGGGGCGCTTCCGCGCGGCTTCGGCAGGCTGGATGCCCGCGGCGCCTGGCCCACAGCCAAGGACAAGGTCTGGCTGCTGGGGTTTTACCAAGTTGCCGGACAGCAGCTTGCTGTTCAAGGCAAAGAAGACCAGCTCTGGCTGCAGGGAAAAGGAATTTCCGCCCTCCTGACAAGCAAAAGCATCCAGGTCAAGCTTAGTCAGTTCCCGCTCTCGGGGGCTTTGTTTTCCGGTGAGATCGCGGGTCCATGGGAAGCCCTTAGGTTTGCGCTCGACTGGACAGGATACGGTCGCAAAGGAAAAGTGGAGGGCGGATACCAAAACGGCGCGCTCGAGGCCAGCTTCTCCGGTGATGTCAGCGGCCAAATTACTAGAAAGCAAGAATGGGCGGGCAAGCTTGCCTTCAAAGAGGGAAGCCTGCTGGTCTCCGGACGCCAGGCGGTGCCGGACCTCTCAGCTGAGATTGCAGGGCTCAGCGCGCGCCTTCAGTATCCGGATCTGAAAATTGCTTCCGCCAAGAATAAAGACCAGCTTCTGCTGGTGGACCTCAGCCAGCGCGCCGCCAAAGGTTCATTGTCGGTTCTGGGCCTCGAGGTCGGCGGGGAAGGAAAGACGCTATTGGCGAGCTATGCCTTGGACGGTGGGCGCATCAAGGCTTCTTTGGACCTCGAGACCTTGGGCCTCGAGGCTACCGTTCCCGATATTGGCAGCGGCAGGCTCTATTACCGCAGCGGACAACTTTCCGGCGAGCTCCACATGAGCGTTTTCGGCTCCGAGATCGCCTTGGAGGGCGCGGGCGACCGCATCAAGGTTGCGGCCAGTCACGCCAAGAGCGACTGGCTTCCTTGGGAACAGGGCTCTTTTGCGGGCGAGGTCTTGCTTACGGGGTGGTGGCAGGCCCGCTACCAGTCAAAAACTGGCGACCAGACGCTGGCGCTTTCCGGCAAGGCGCTCGAGGCCGGCTTGGAAGCCAAGGGAAAATGGCTTGCTGGAAACCTGGACTATAAACAAGCTTCTGGCTGGCAAGGTAATCTCAAGGGAGACTTTCAGCTGGCGCCGCTGCGTTCCAAGTTGATATTTGGTCTGCAGGCGGACGGTAAGGTTGAAGCCAGCGGCGAAGTTTCCGGGGCGGTGGGACAGCTCAAGTTCAGGGTCCAGACAGGGGCAAAAGGCCTCGAGGCCTCCGCCGACCTCGACAACGTGCTTTTCCGCGAGCTTCCCTTTGTGGGGCCCAAGGTTCAGTACCTGAATGGCCGCGCCAGCGGCAAAGTGAGCTACCAGGAAGGCGTGGCAGAGCTTGCGCTCAAAGCCAGCGGGCTTGGGGTCGCAGGCGACGAGAAGACCATGCCCGGAAGCCTGCAGGCGCGCTGGACCAGAAGCGGTTTTTCCGCCAGCGTTGGCATCGGGCCTAGCCAGGCCAAGCTGGTGCTGAGCGGCGATGTGTTGGACGGGACCATTCAGGCTTCAGGCTTTCCGCTCCACTGGCTGCTTTCGGCTTGGGCGGGCCCCTTGGCAGGCCACGCGAACTGGACGGGCCGGGCCAGCTTCCGCTACCACATCAGCAACCCGTGGGCTTCGCGCGCCACTCTGGTGGGGGAGACGCTGCGCTTTGAAGGCGGCGGCGACATGCTGGTGGGCCAGGCCGCCCTGCGCTTTGAGAATGAACGCTTTTACTTAGACCAGTTGGCGCTTTCTGGCAAAGGGAGTTGGAAAGGCAGTGGTTACTGGGGCCGCAAAGGAAGCGACCTCAAACTCGACCTCGAGAACACCAGCTTCACACCCGTCTTGCAAGTAATCCCCTCGCTGAAGGCCTATCAGCCCGAAGGCTCCGGCACCCTCAAGCTCTTGGCCACCGGCGATGTTTTCAGCCTCGAGGCCCAAGATTTCCAATTCAAGCTCGGCCCGGTGCGCGCCCAGACCAAGTCGGCGCGTATCCGCGTGGCCGATACCACCACCGCCGAAGGAAAACTTGCCCTTACCGCTCCTTTCAAAGCCGAGGCCCAGCTTTCGGGCGCGGGCAAGCTGGGGAATTTCGTGGTCTTGGGCAAGGGCAGTATCAGCCTTCCGCTGCTGGGGGCCGACGAGCCCTTTGAGGTCTCGTTGGGCTACCCCGGCTACGTACTATCCGCCAGCACTTCCAAGGCCAAGTTCTACGGCACGATAGTCCCGCTGGCAGGCAGCCTGTGGGGGGAGCTCCCCGTAAGTTATCCCCGTTATTTCTTGCAAGAAGGCATGGTCCTTGCCAACCTTGCGGTTCAGGACGACAAAGGCCGCTACAAGATTAGGGGAAGCATTGATATTCTCGAGGCCCGCTTGGCGCTTCCCGAAGGGCAGAAAGAGGTGGTGGTCTCGGCCCCCAGCACTTCCGGCCCGGTACCGGTGGAGTTTGAAAACATCCTGATCCGGGCCGAGCGCAACATCATTATCCAAGAGGCATTGGCCAAAGGGGAGCTTGCTGGCGAGGTTTATCTTGATGGGCCCTTTAGCAACCCCTACTTATCCGGCGAGGTAAGGCCGCTTTCAGGCAGCTTCACCCTTTGGAACCGCTTGTTTACCGTACTGCCAGAAAGGGATGGCGAGACAAGCTACGCCCGCTTCAATCCCGCTGGCGGAATCCTGCCCGATATTCTTATCATTGCCGGCACCACCGTGCCCAGCGCCAAGGGCGCTTATCAAGTTGACTTGCTGCTTAGGGTCAAGTACATCCGAGAGAAAGGCAAGTTCAGGCCTTATCTGGATCCCGTTTTTCGGGCAAAAGACCCGGTCGACGGTCATGTGCTCAATGACCTGGAGATCTATGCGCTGCTCACCCTGGGAAGCACCGATCTGCAAGCGCTCCCCGAAAACCTGGCCCAGTCTGCGCTGCAGGCGGCGGTTCAGAACTTCATCGTGGGCCAGTTTGAGCGCGAGCTGGCCAAAGCGCTGGGACTAGACCGGGTCAGATTCAACATTACTGAAGCCCTGCAAACCGGCAAGCCGGAAAAAGCTGGGCTGTCCTTTGGCCTGTATGTCACCCCGGAGCTTTTTGTCAGCGCCACGCTCGACTTTAGCGGCAACCGCTACCTGTCCGCCGAGTACCAGCTGGACGGCTTCCGCCTGCGGCTGGGGTCTAACCTGGATCCCACCCGCCCCAAGACCGATTTCTCGTTTGGCTACCGTATCAGCGATCTCTACTTCGGCCTGCCACCGTGGGACCTTCAGTTCAATCTTCACAGCGAACCCGAGTATATGCGCTTTGGGTTTGGCTTCCAGATTCAGCTTTAGGCGGGATTTTTACTTGCCCACACAGAAATTACGGAAGACCCGCGCGATCACTTCTTCGGGAACGTCTTTGCCCACAATCCGGTTCAAGGCCTCGAGGGCCGCCTGAACCGAGAGCCCCATCAAATCTTCTGGCGCGCTTAGGCCTTCAAGCAGGCGCTCTTTTGCTTCTCTAAGCGCTTCCGTGTGCCGCTCGTTGGTGATCCAGACCTCACCCTCGGGCGCACTGCCCAACAGATGCTTATGAATGGCATCCTGCAGCAAACCAAGGCCTGTCCCGGTCCGGCTGGATACCTTTAGAAACTCGCTGTCGCTCCACTCTGCTGGCAGGTCTACCTTGGTGGCCACTTTGATAGTCCTATCCCACGGTAAATCGGGCGCTTGGGTGCGCGCACAACTCTGGTCCGCCAGGTAGAGCACAATATCGGCTTCCCGGGCAACCGCCAGGGCGCGTTCGACCCCCGCTCTCTCCACAGGATTATCAGTCTCCCGCACTCCCGCTGTGTCCACGGCCACCAGCGGCACACCGGAAATTTCCAGCGGGGCCTCGAGGTAGTCTCTGGTGGTTCCCGCCACCGGCGCCACGATGGCTCGTTCGTAACCCAGCAGCGCGTTCAGCAAGCTAGACTTTCCCGCGTTGGGCGCGCCGACTATGGCTAGCCGCGCGCCCTGGCTAATCAGCTTTCCCGCTTTGGCGCCCTTAAGCAGAGTTTTGGCGCCCTTAAGCAGAGCGTCAATTTGGTCTAAGGCCTGGCGCAAAACATGCCCGGCCGCGTGAGGCTCAACCCCTTCTTCCGGATAATCCAACAGTGCTTGAATGTGCGCCAGCAAGTCGAGCAGCCTGGCGGAGATACCCGCTATCCGCTGGGACAGTTCTTTGGAAAGCCCCCGCAGCGCCTGCCTGCGAGCCGCGTCCGACTCCGACTCCACCAGCGAGAGCACCGCCTCCGCCTGCGCCAAGTCCATGCGTCCATTCAAGTAAGCCCGCAAGGTAAACTCCCCAGGCTCCGCCGCGCGGGCGCCCGCCGCAAGGAGCGCATGCAAGACCTTTCTCAAAACCGCGCGCGAACCGTGGGTCTGCAGCTCGCAGGCGTCCTGCCCGGTATACGAGTTCGGCGAGCGGAAGACTAGCAGCAGGGCGTCATCCAGCAGTTCTCCGGTCTCCAGATCCACAATCTGGCCGTGGGTGAACTGGCCGCCCGTCATGCTGAGGGGGCTTTTTCCCCGCCAGATTTGCGCCGCCACTTTTAGGGCATCTTCGCCCGATAACCGGATAATCCCCACCGCACCTTTCCC
>JAMCQK010000075.1:5651-6199 GCA_023382135.1 Deinococcus sp. | reverse complement strand
CGACCTCAGAAATATCGCTCTTATAGCAACACGAAACCTAATTAGCTCTTCTTTCTGCATACCTGCTTAGTCGTGCGCTGTTGATCCAGCACCCAAGCTAACGTTTGAAACCCTTCTGAACATCGGCACACAAGGCTTTTTCTTACCAAGCAAGGCTTGCGTCTCACTACCAGGCTGCTAGTGCTAAAGTCCGAACTCTTTTTCAAGCGCTTCGGTGGAGTTGTCTATTAAGGCTTCTTCGGCTTTAGTTGCCCAGGCCGGAATAGGAAAGGTAAGTGGTAGCGGTACTGGAAGCTCCGGCTGCTGAACAATCATGGTCCCCTGGGGGAGTATCACCGCACGCTGTAGAAATGACGGGGGCAGATAGCGGTACTCCGGGCGCTCGGCCTCGGCGGCATCCAGCCGGCCCACCACCCGGATGGCGGCGTTGGCCACTATCCGGCGTTCGACCTCGGAGGCGGTCTGCTGGGCCCCAATCAGGATCACCCCAAGCGACCTGCCGCGCTCGGCAATGTCCAACAAGATATCTTTGATGGGCTTGAGAAGAA
>JAMCQK010000075.1:0-5641 GCA_023382135.1 Deinococcus sp. | reverse complement strand
TGTACCGGTGTTCAGAAGGGTTTCAAACGTTAGCTTGGGTGCTGGATCAACAGCGCACGACTAAGCAGGTATGCAGAAAGAAGAGCTAATTAGGTTTCGTGTTGCTATAAGAGCGATATTTCTGAGGTCGGTCCACCAGGGGGATAGCCTGCTGGTAACGTTGGGTCAAGCAGCCCGCCTGACACCATGCTTGGGGCCTACAGGACAGTGCTTCCTGGTCTTAGTGCAATAGTGAACTTTATGCGAGTTTATTCACTGTCCGACCCTGGGAGGGTTGAAACCCCCGCCTTCAGGCGACAGACGAATCCCCCACTTTCCCCTTGAAAAGGGCGACAACGTATCATTCCGAGCCACAGGTATCATTTCGAGCCGCACCTGTCATCATTCCGAGCCCCCCCCATCCTGTCATTCCGAGGCGTAGCCCTTTGTCATTTCGAGCGGCCCTCTGTGTCATTCCGAGGCGAAGCCGAGGAATCTCGCCTTTTGGTCTTTGCTTTGGGCTTGAGAAGAAAAAGAGAGATCCCTCACTGCGTTCGGGATGACACGAATGAGCACTCGGGATGACAAGAAGGTTCGGGGTGACAGGGCGGGGAATGCGAGCCATCGGAAGCGACCGCCAGTTGCAGCATGAAACCTCGCCTTCAAAGCGGTGGAGGGTTCCTCTAACCTGACACAGATCCCTGGTCCCAGTGATACAGGGTAGTTTACTCGGGAAGAGAAACAGCCAAAGCATATCTAGTGCTTGGCTTGTTCACCAACACGGATTATCACTTTGGCTAAAGAAAGCACGATGTAGTCCTGACATTGCTGGAACTAGAGTTGAGCTGAATCCAACAGGCCGCGTGCCGCGCCCTGCCCGGCAAAGAAGCAGTGGGTCAGCGCAATGGCAAGTGCGTCCGCCATATGGCTGGATTTCGGAGTCTGTTTGAGACCTAGAACAGCCCTCACCATGAAAGCCACTTGTGCCTTGTCCGCATGGCCGTACCCCACCAAGGCCTGCTTGACCTTCATGGGGCCGTATCCATAAACCGGGAGTTTCTTTTGCGCCGCCGCCACCAGCACCGCGCCCATTGCCCAGCCAACCTTGTAAGCCAGCTCATTTTGGCGGTAAAAGAACTGCTCTTCCACCGCAATTGCCGAAGGTTCATACTGGCTAACCGCCTCCAGCACGCCCGCATAGATGATTCCGATTCTTTCCGGAGCCGGGTTTCCATGGCTGGTCTTGAGCAGTCCGGCGTGGATCATTTTCGATGTCTTGCCTGCATGCTCCACCACGCCAAGTCCCATGTTGGTGATGCCGGGGTCGATGCCGAGAACAATCATGGCTTCACGCTCAACGCTAAATGTTACACGCCGAACGCGCAAGATAGGCGTTCGGTATTAAGTGTTTGATGGCTGGCAATTTCTAGTTGCCGCGCTTGGGAGGGTATTCTCCGTCCCCGTAGCGGATGAAGGCGGGAATCTCGTAGTTGGTGACGTCAATCCCGCTGGCGGGGAAGTCGACCAGCCTGGCTCCCGCTGGTTTCGCGACCACGGCGCCGTCGCCGAAGCCGGCGGCAATCAGAATCACGCGCAGCTCGTCTTGGGCGCGGTCGTCGGTGGTAAGGCCCCAGAGCACGTCAACATCCTCGTTGCCGGTGGATTCACGGATGTGTTCCACAACTTCGGCGGCCTCGGCCATGGAGAGGTCTTCGGCTCCGACCACGTTGACCAGCAGCTTGTGGGCGCCCTCGATGGTGCGGTCTAGCAGCGGGCTCTGGACGGCGTTCCTGGCGGCGTCGGCCACCTTGTTTTCGCCCCGTCCCGCCCCGATGCCCATGAGCACCTGGCCAGCTCCCTGCAAAAGCGTGCGCACGTCGGCAAAGTCCAGGTTGATAACGCCGGGGAGGTGGATCACGTCGGTAATCCCTTTTACGCCGTGGTAAAGAACGCGGTCGGCCACCAAAAAGGCTTCCTTGAAGCTCACTTTTTTATCGAGAGCGGTGAGAAGGCGGTCATTGGAGACCACCACCATGGCGTCCACCTGTTCCCGCAGTCGCTTGATGCCGGTTTCTGCCACGCGCAGGCGTTGTGGGCCTTCCATTCCAAAAGGACGTGTAACCACGCCAACAGTAAGCGCGCCTAACTGCCGCGCGACCTCAGCCACTACCGGTGCGCTACCGGTTCCGGTTCCGCCGCCCATGCCAGCGGTGATGAATACCAGATCCGCCCCTTCAATCTGCTCAGCAATCAGTTCCCTGGTTTCGTGAGCGGCCTTTTCACCCACATCTGGGTTGGCTCCTGATCCCAGGCCGCGGGTCAATTTATCGCCCAATTGAATGCGGATATCCGCCAGGCTCTGTGCCAGCACTTGAGCATCGGTGTTACCAGCCACAAACTCAACGCCGGTGAGGCCGGACTCGATCATTCGGTTCACCGCGTTGTTGCCCGCGCCGCCTAGACCCACGACTTTGATGACGACCTCTCCCATGCTCTTCTCCTTGAATACCTTTTCTTGCCGACGATGCAGTTTACCTTGAGCAGTTGCGTGCGTTGATGAAAAAAGCGCCTGGAAACGTCGAGGCTAAAAGAAGTCCTTGAAGATGCCGCGGATCCGGTTCCAGATATTTTCACCGGAATCGGCGCCCTGTTGCCGGGAGGACGAGCGGGCGAAGCCCCTGGTGCTCTGCGCGGCGGGGCGAGCCGCACCGTGCCGGACCAGTCCCACGGCGGTTGCGTGGGTGGGGGAGGCCACCACATCGATGAGGCCCGAGACCCCCATGGGGCGGCCCAGCCTAACCGGCAGGTTGAACTGCTTGCGGGCGAGATCTTCCAGGCCGGGTACTAAAGCGGCCCCGCCGGTAAGGATCACCTTGCCCACGCTGATCTCGAGCGGTCCCAAGGCTTCGTCCACCCCGCCGCGTGCCAGGTGCAGAATTTCCCTGAGCCGCGGACGGATGATGCGCGCCAGTTCCGGCGCCGGGATTACACCCAGTGGACCGCCTTCCTGGTTGACCTCGAGGACTAGCTCGGGGTCGGCGAGCTCGGGCAGGGCGGCGCCGTATTTTTTCTTTACACGCTCTGCTTCCTCGAAAGGAATCTTCAGAAGCTGGGCGATGTCGTGGGTTACGTGGTCGCCCCCCAAAGCAATTACGCCGGAGTAGGCCAGGTGGCCCGCTTTGAATACCGCGACATCGGTGGTGCCACCGCCAATGTCCACCAGCATTACTGTCATGGAAAGTTCTTCCGGAGTAAGCACCGCAAGGCCGGAAGCGTAAGACTGTAGCACCAGACCACTGAGCTCTACGCCGGAGTCCTCCACCGCTTTACGCAAGTTAGTCATGGGACCTTTGCTGCCCGCGACCAGGTGGACATCTACCTCGAGGCGTACCCCGGCCATCCCAATGGGATCACGGATTCCCTCCTGCCCGTCTACCCGGTAATCCAAAGGCAAGACGTGGATCAGTTCAAAGTCACCCTCAAAGGGATAGGCCTTGGCCTGGTCAATGGCCCGCTCGACATCGGAGGCGGTGATGGAATGATTGCGCCGAATGGCCGCGAGGCCGTGGCTGGTCACGCTCTTCACGTGCGAGCCCGCCAAGCCGGCCCAGACACGCTCCACTTTTACCCCCGCTACGCGCTCCGCCTGAAACAGGCTTTGGCGAATAGACTCGGAAGTTTTTTCCAGGTTGGTGACCACGCCTTTTTTCAGGCCCTGCGAAGGCACGGTGCTCTCGCCGATAATATCCAGTACGCCATCCGAAGACAGCTCGCCAATGACGGTACAAACTTTAGTGGTACCCACATCCAGACCAACAATAATCATCGGGATTCGCTCTCCCCCCACGGGTAAACATGTACCGCGGCGCTTGTGTCTATTTTGTGCTCTTTGGCCCACCTTTGCAACTCCTTGACATTTGCACCCCAAACCTTTAAAGAAGGCCCTTCAATTCGGAAGCCGGCGCTGGAAAAACGAATGGTAGTTGCTCCAGGAAAAAGCTTTACCAGTTGCACAAGATCTTTTACCGGGGGCTTGTTAGTGCCTTCAATTAATGGCGGAAGCCGAGGTGCTCCCGGCAAGAGCATTCCGTCGAAGGCCAGGCCCAGATCTCCATCTGCGCTCCTCAGTGTGGCTATCTGTTTACGCTCGTAGAGCTTGATCCGAAGCTGCCCCGGTGCGGGTTTTTCCAGCCGTGCGTTTTTGACCCAGGGGTTCGCAAGCAAGGTTTGAAGATTGCGGGGAGCCGCCCAGAGCCAGGGAGTCCCGGCCTCGAGGCCGGTGGTCTCCAGTACTTCTTCCGCCGAGAGATGCTGGTTCCCCGCCACCACTACTTCTTCCACCGGCAGCACCACTTGGCTTGCCATGAAGAGAACCCCCAGGCTTAGAACCCCGAGCAAGCTTCGGATAGCGTAATCAGCCAACCTGCTCACCCTGTCCCTACCCCCTGGCCTACTTTTCCCCAGACTTCCCACTCGAGCTCCAGCGGAAGCTGCTCTTTTATTTTCTGAACCAGCGCCCAGATGTCTTCCGCGCTGGCGCCGCCCAGGTTCACGATAAAGTTGCCGTGTTCGCGGCTGACCATGGCCTTGCCCAGCGTGAGCCCCTTGAGGCCGCGCTGGTCGATGAGCCTTCCGGCGGAGTCTCCCACGGGGTTTTTGAAAGCACAGCCAGCACTCTTACGTTTAGGCTGGCCTTTGCGCGCGGCGTCCGCCAGGGCCATCTTGGCCCGGACCTGCTCTTTGCCTACTTCTTTCAAGTTCAGCTTGACCCTGGTAATAATCCCGCCCACAGGAAGTTCTGAATGGCGGTAGCTAAAACCAAGCTCTGCAGGACGGTACTGGTGCAAAGCGCCGGCGTGAAAAATTTCCACCCATTCGAGGGCGCTGGCCATCTCGCCAAAGCGGGTACCAGCATTCATCTTGACCGCGCCACCTACTTGTGCGGGTACTCCGTAAAGCCCCTCCAGGCCGGAGAGCCCCGCCTGGGCCGCTTTTTGCAACACCGTGGGAAGCAGCGCTCCCGCGCCCACTGTGCCTGTCAGATCAAAAAGGCAGAACTCCCCGCCAAGCCGTATGACCCTTTCTTCTACCCCGGCGTCTGAGACCAGCAGGTTGGATCCATTGCCCAGGATGCGGTAGGGCCTCGAGGCCGCTTGTTTCAGGTCCTGTAAGTTCTCTACCGTCCAGACCTCTGCCATCCCGCCCACGCCCAAGGTGGTCAGGCCAGCAAGGGGAAGGGTCTCTACTTTCACCGCGGCTCCAAGCGGGGAATGGCCGAGCGCGAGAGCGTGTCCTGGTAACGCTTCACCAACTGGGTACCTACCCTCCACACGTCGCCCGCGCCCATGGTCAGGATTAAGTCATCGGGCTTCAAGGTCTGCTCCAAATAGTCCACCGCCTCGCCCGGTTCGGCAAAGCGCGCCCTGGAACCTTCGGCCAGCAGCTTCTCGGCAATCTTGGCGCCGGTGACGCCCTGGATTGCTTCTTCGCCTGCGCTGTAAACCTCAAGCACAATGGTCTCGTCGGCAAGCTTGAGCGCCTCGGCGAACTCGGGCCAGAGCTGCAGGGTGCGCAGGTAACGGTGGGGCTGGAACACCACCCGCACCCTGCGCCCGCTGTTGCGGGCGGCCAGCAAGGTTTCCCTGACCTCTGCGGGATGACG
>JAMCQK010000202.1 GCA_023382135.1 Deinococcus sp. | reverse complement strand
GATAGTTGTGGGCATAACGGTAGGAACTTACTCTTCTATCTACGTGGTTTCCGCCTTGGTGGTCTGGTGGAAGACCCGCATGGCCACTAGGCGGGCCGGCGCAAGAGCCTGATCTCTGCTTCTATCTTGCCCTCCCCCATTGGGAGAGGGTTTTTACATGGCGGTTTAGGTATCTCCCTAGTGAGTTTGACCCGTCAGTCAAATTCACTAGGGCCAGAGGGAGTTAAGGAAGAGGTGTGGCTTTTCAAGCCTTTCGACAAACTTGGGACTGGAGATACTTAGCCGTCCACGCAGAACTCGGCGCCGGTGGAGAGCCGGCGTTACCGCCCGGCAAGGCAGTGGGCACCGCTAATTCCCCGCGTGTCCCTCTGCCCCCCGGCTCTCTAGGTCGTTGCCTGCTCGGTTTTGGAGATTGCCAGATCTTGTTCGGCCTCGAGCACCCGGAGCGTGGTACGTAGTAGCGCATCCGGGTTCAAGCTGATGGAGTCAATGCCTTCGCGCACCAAGAAGGCCGCGAACTCGGGGTAGTCGGAGGGTGCCTGGCCGCAGATGCCCACGCTGCGCCCAAGTCTGTGCGCAGTAGTAATTAGCGCCGAGCAGGCCCGCTCCACCGCGAGGTTGCGCTCATCGAAAAGCGGCGCGACCTGTTCCGAGTCACGGTCCACGCCAAGGATCAACTGGGTGAGGTCGTTTGATCCGATGGAAAAGCCGTGGAAGTACTCGGCGAATTCTTCCGCTAGCAGGATGTTGGACGGGATCTCGGCCATCACGTAGACCTCGAGGCCGTCTAAGCCCGGTATCAGCCCCGCTTGGTGCAAGAGCAGAATCACATTTCGGCCTTCCTCCGGGGTGCGGCAGAAAGGCACCATTACTTGAAGATTCTTGAGACCCATCTCGTCCCGGACTTTCTTTACCGCGGCCAACTCCAGTAAAAAGCCTTCGCGGTAGGCGGGATGATAGTAGCGGCTCGCCCCGCGCCAGCCCAGCATGGGGTTTTCTTCCTGGGGCTCAAACGGCTCGCCGCCCAAAAGCTTGGCATACTCGTTGGTTTTGAAGTCGGAGAAACGCAGAATCACGGGACGCGGGTGAAAAGCCGCCGCCAGCGTGGCGATGCCCTGGGAGAGCCGGTCCACAAAAAACTCTTTCCCGCTCTCGTAACCCTTGATAAGCTCGTCGATCCCACGCTGGGCTTTCAGGCTGACCTTCCCCGGTTTCAAAAGCGCCATTGGATGCACACCCACCCAGTTGGCAAAAATGAACTCCATGCGCGCCAGCCCAACACCGTCTGCGGGAAGTTGTGCCAGCGAAAAGGCCTGCTCCGGATTTCCAACATTAAGCATGAGGCGGGTGTGTGGTTTTGACAGCCTGCCCGGGTCCACTTCCTCCACCTTGAACCGCAGCTTGCCCCGGTAGACCCTTCCGGTTTCACGTTCGGCGCAGGAGACGGTTACTTCCTGCCCGAGTGGAAGTTTTCGCGTCGCGCCTACCGCTCCCACAATAGCGGGAAGGCCCAGCTCGCGAGCGACGATGGCCGCGTGCGAGGTACGCCCACCCCGCTCGGTGACGATAGCCGAGGCCAGTTTCATGATGGGCTCCCAGTCGGGATCGGTGACCTCGGTCACGAGCACTTCGCCGGGCCGCAGGCTGCCCATGTCCTTAGGATCGGTAATCACTCTGGCGGACCCCAAGGCAATTTTCTCTCCCACCGCCATGCCCTCCGCTAGCACCTCTCCGCTCTCTTCTAACTGATAGAAACGGAGGATAGGCGATTTCTGGCTGTGCACCGTTTCGGGCCGCGCCTGCACAATGAACAGCTCGCCGGTTCGGCCATCCTTGGCCCACTCGATATCCATCGGCGTGGCTTGGCCGCGCTCTTTGGAGTAGTGATCTTCAATCAAGAGAGCCCAGCGCGAAAGCTCAAGAATTTCGTCGTCACTAAGCACCATGCGCTGGCGCTCCTCGGCTGGCACCGGGTAGTTTTTGAGACGGTGGCGGGCCGGGTCGAAGACCAGCCTGAGTTCTTTGGCGCCCACTTTTTTCCACACGATGGGCCTGTAGCCTTGCCGCAAAGTTTCTTTGTGCACGTGGTAGCGGTCCGGCACCACGCGTCCTTGGACAATATTGTCCCCCAGGCCCCATACCGCTTCCAGCATCACCACGCCGGGAAAACCGCTCTCGGTATCAAGCGTAAAGAGCACTCCTGAGCCCGCCAGATCGCTGCGTACCAGGCGTTGCACGCCCACCGACAGGAAAACTTTTTCGTGCTCGAAACCCATATCAATCCGGTACCGGATGGCGCGCGCGGTGTACAGGCTGGCGAAGCAGTGCTTTACCGCGTCCAAAAGTTCAGCCTCACCCTGCACGCCCAGGAAGCTTTCGTGCTGTCCGGCAAAGCTGGCCGAAGGCAGGTCTTCGGCGGTGGCGGAGGATCGCACCGCCACTATCAGCTCGTGCTCACCCGCGCGGCGCGAGAGATCGCGGTAGGCCGAGAGAAGCTCGGCCTCGAGATTTTCCGGGATCTCCGCTTTCAGCACCAGGTTGCGGATCACCCGCGAGCGCTGGGCCAGATCCTCGGTGTCTTCCGCCGAAAGCTCCCTGAGCTGTTCCCGAATAGGCGCGGCAAGGCCGTTGGCTTTCAGAAAATACCGGTAGCCCTCGGCGGTAACCGCAAAACCTTCGGGCACCCTCACCCCCAGCCCCGACAGCGCTTGCAGCATCTCGCCGAGGGATGCATTTTTGCCTCCCACCAGGGCAACGTCCTGGATGCCCACCTCGTTGAATTCGCGGATAAAACGCATAACCCTCCTCCCATGTGCTTTACGCGAGATAACACCCCGATACAAATACAAGCTACGCCCACAGCCAGAGGGCAAACGTCCTTGCAAAACGCCCTTCGAGGCCGGGGTTGCGGGCCGCGAAGAAATCGCCGGGCCCCAAAGAACTTGTGGGCTAGATCCGCCCGGTGCTTGTGGCCAGACGCTGCAGCCTCGAGGCCAACCCGGCCGTGAGCGCGTCCGGAGGGTAGCGCCACGCCCAGTTCCCCCCCAGCTTTCCGGGAAAATTCATTCTTGCTTCCGTCCCCAGGCCCAACACATCCTGCAAAGGAACAACCGCCAGCCGCGCGGGGCTTTTGAACGCCAGCTCCATCAAGGCTTCCGGCGCACAGCTTTCGCCATGACAAGAGATACCCCAGCGCTCCAGGTACTCCCGCATAAATTGCTTTTCCGCCTCCGGCGCGGTACGGTACCAGCTCAGCGTGGTGTCGTTGTCGTGAGTACCGGTATACACAATCAGGTTACCGTGCTGGGGATAGTTGTGGGGCAAAAACGGATTGGCCTCATCTGAAAAAGCAAACTGCAAAATTTTCATGCCGGGAAAACCATAGCCATCCCGCAAGGCTTCCACCTCCGGCGTGATCACACCCAGGTCCTCCGCGATAATCGGAGCCTCTCCCAGTGCTCGCCTAACCGCCTCAAAAAGATTCTGTCCCGGAGCTTTAATCCAGGCGCCCTCAACTGCGGTGGGGTTTTTGGCCGGAATTTCCCAGTACGCCTCAAACCCGCGAAAGTGATCGATACGTACCAGATCGCAGGTTTCGCGCGCTTTCTGAATGCGCGAGATCCACCAGCTAAAGCCGTCTTGCTCTATCGCTTCCCAGCGGTAAAGCGGATTGCCCCAGCGCTGGCCGGTCTCGCTAAAGTAGTCAGGCGGAACACCCGCGACTACCGTGGGCAGCCCTTGAGCATCCAGGTAGAAATAACCGGGATTGGCCCACACATCGGCGGAGTCATAGGCCACAAATATAGGCATGTCACCGATAATCCCGATTCCTTTAGATTTCGCGTAGCTACGCAAGTCCGCCCAGGCGTTATAAAACATCCACTGCGTGAAGCTGTGAAAAAGTGTGTCGTTGGAGAGTTCTTCGCGCGCGCGCCCCATAGCCCCAGGCTCGCGGTCGCGAAGTTCCGTTGGCCACTCATTCCATGGTTTTCCGCCAAATTTTTCTTTGAGCGACATAAAGAGGGCGTAGTCTTGCAACCAGCCCGCTTCCCGGCGTCGAAAGCGCTCGAAGGCTTTTTTATCCCCCCGGTTAGACTTTTGCAAAAACCCAGCGAAGGCACGCCTGAGCTGTGGCCAGCGCTGCTGGTAAATCCAGCCGTAATCCACCGTCTCCGCTGGAAAAGCAGGAGGCGTTTCGGCCTCGAGCCAACCAAACCTAATCAGCTCTTCGATGTCAATCAGATAAGGGTTTCCCGCAAACGCGGAAAAAGACTGGTAAGGCGAATCCCCGTAGCTGGTGGGACCCAGCGGCAAAACCTGCCACCATCTGGCTCCAGCCGAAGCGAGCCAGTCAAGAAATTTGCGGGCTTCACTCCCCAAAGCGCCAATCCCCCAGCGGCCAGGGAAACTGCTTGGATGCAAAAGGATTCCAAACGAGCGTTCGAGATTCACCCGTTTAGCTTACACAGCGGAGTGGAAGCGTTTCTACCGCTTCAGCCGGCGGCCTGGCGAAACCTGCCCAGCGTGTTCACAACCACCACACCAACCAACGCAATCGCGCCGCCGGTCAATGAAATTGCCGATGGAACCTCTCCCAGCCACAGAAAGCCAATCAGCGTGGCCAGCACCGGCGAGATATAGAGAAAGCTGGTTACCCGGCTCGCGGGAGCACGAGAGAGCGCGTAAGTCCAGGTGAGGTACGCCAGCGCACCGGGGAAAATACCCAGATATACCACGCTCCAGGTAGCCGCCGCCGAAGCGTGGAAGACCGCGGGCACAAGACCAGGAGAGAAAACCAGCAAAGGCACCGTTCCGGCCCAGATGGAATAGGCGGTGTAGTGAAGCGGATTATAACGCCCCAGCAGGGGTTTCTGAAAAACAAAGTAGACCGAGGTAACCAGGGCTGAAAGCAGTACCAGCAGAGCGCCAGGCTCAAACCGGAACCCTCCCCCTTCACCAAACGCAATCAGTACCACCCCGGAAAACGCGATGCTAATCCCAGCCCATCCCCACGCCGAAAGCCGCTCCCCCAAAAAACGCCACGACATCAGGGCGGTAAAGACCGGTCCGCAGGCAATGAGCAGGGCCGCCGGGCCGGAGGAGACCGTGACTTCGCCGTAGTTGAGCGCCGTGTGGTAGATGGTAATTCCCAAAAAACTCAGAAGAAAGATAGTCCCCCAATCTTTGCGCAAGGGCATGGGCATGCGCACCGCCAGCGCGTAGACGCCGAGCACGGCGGAAGCCACCAAGAAGCGCAGCAAAGTTAGCTGCGCGGGGTGGTAGTCCTGCAGTCCAGCGCGAATGCCCGCAAACGCCGATGCCCAGGGGAGAATAGTGAGGCCGATCGCCAGCAGCGTGCGGGAGTCCATCAGGCGATTGTAATTGATGCGTTTCGGAAGAACCTCGGTTTGCGCAGCGAGGGGACTTGCGCATATAGCGATGAACTCAAGGTTTGAGCGGGATCCGGTGGGTATACCGCACCTTGGAACCATCCACCTTGCCGAACCAAAGATACTGGTAAGTGCCGGGGATGTCGAATTGGAAGCCAGCCCCGCCGGTAAGACTGCGCCAAGGCTTGGGGTTCTTCCCTAGTGCAATCAGATACGTGCCCGGAGGCAGGCTAAAGCGGACGCGCTGCCCAGGAGCCGGGAACACTTCAAGCCGGTAAGCAATGTTCAGGCCGTATTTGCCGGGCTCAACTTTAAACCAAGACTGCCCGTCCCACAGACCAAAACTAAGGTCCGGTCTGGGATCTGGCGGTAGCTCGAAAGCAGCGTTGAAAGGAGGGTTAATTTTGGTGAACAGGTTCCGGTTGATAAAGATGCCCAGGGTGCCAGGCGCGGTGCCCGAAAGAAGCAGCTGAACCCGTGAAGCCACAGTGGGCTCAAGGCTGGGCTGGCCGATTTCGAAAGGCCGCGCCAAAAAGTTCTGCACCACCACTACTCTGCTACCCTTCCGGACCACAGCTACCCCAAGGTGAGTAAACGAAGGCTTAAGTAAGTTGGCACGGTGGCCCGGACTTTTCATCCAGCCCTCCACCGCCAAACTTGGAATCTTCTCATCGGTATAGTTTTCGTAGAGCGCCAGGTTTTCGCCGGTCTCGTACTCGAGCACGCCGGCTTTTTCCATGCGCATGCCCGGGGTAATGCCCTCTGGGGTGTCGTGAGCGAAGAAGTTGCGCTCCAGCATGTCCACCGCATGTCCGCGTGCTGCGTTATAAGCCAAGCTGTCCCACTCAACCGCTT
>JAMCQK010000041.1 GCA_023382135.1 Deinococcus sp. | reverse complement strand
AGAAAATTGCCGAGGAGTTTATGCAGTTGGTAGAAGGTTATGTCGAGCAAAGGTTTGGCAAAGGCTGAGCGGGCACGGAACAGGGCCTCCCGGCTGGTGTAGCTCCAACCGAAATAACTGCGAACTTTTTCGTCCTGCAGGGCCTTTCTCGCGCTGTGTAGCAAAACAGGGGATAAGTTTGTAGGGTGTGTAAGCATTCCCCAAGTAAACATCCCTGCTATAGAGCTGTCCCTTCTAGCCTAGTGCTTGGAGGTTGGCCATGGAAAAACCAGACCCGAAAAAACTCTCAGACGCTTGGGCCGAAGTTAGCGAAATGTACGACCTCGAGAACGCCGACTAAGTCTCTCCCGGTTGACTTTTGACAAAGTCAACCGGACCAACGGAAGCCACTTAGACCTGAACAAGCCGGAGGGGCGGGCAGCAGCAGCCCCTCTAGTTTTTTTGACTACTCCTCGTCGCCGGCGGCAACCGCCTGGCGGCGCCCCGCTTTCCACTCGAGGCCGGCCCAGACCAGGTCTTCCAGGTCGCCGTCCAGCACCTGGTCCGGGTCAAAGCGCATCTCGCCGGTACGGTGGTCTTTGACGTACTGCTTGTCGAGCACGTAGCTCCGGATCTGGCTTCCCCATTCAATGGGGCGGGACTCCCCTCTGAGTCTGGCAAGTTCTTCCTGCTTCTTCTTGTACTCGATTTCAAAGAGCCGCGAGCGCAGTACGTTCATGGCCATCTCTTTATTTTTCTGCTGGCTGCGGGTGGTCTGGCAGGTGACGACCAGACCGGTGGGCAGGTGCACCACTCGAACGGCGGAGTCGGTAGTGTTCACCCCTTGGCCGCCGTGGCCTTGGGCGCGCATCACGTCGATGCGCAGGTCTTCAGGACGGATCTCTACGTTCACCGATTCATCCACTTCCGGCATGACCTCGAGGCCTGCAAACGAGGTCTGCCTTTTGCCTTGGGAGTTGAACGGAGAAGGCCGCACCAGCCGGTGTACGCCTGCTTCCGGCAAAAGCATGCCGTAAGCGTTCTCCCCGCGCACAATGAACTGGGCGTAGTCAATGCCCGCTTCCGCGCCGGGGGTGACGTCAACCACTTCTACGCTGAACCCGCGCCGCTCGGCGAAACGGCGGTACATCCGAAAGAGCATCTCAGCCCAGTCGCAGGCCTCGGTCCCGCCCGCCCCCGGCTTGATGGTGATGATGGCGGCGTTCTCGGCGTAGGGGAAGGAAAGCAGGGTCTCGTGATACAGCTCTTCCAGCTTATCTGCCGCCTGGTCTAACTCGGCTTGAAAACCCGACTGTTCTTCGGTGGATAGCTCCGGCCACAATTCCAGAAGTCCTTGCAGGTTGGACTCGAGCTTTTTATAGTTTTCCACCACCCGCCGTAAACGGCTTGATTCCTGCGTGACGCTTCTGGCCTCGGCCGGGTTGTTCCAGAGCGCGGGGTCGTTGATTTTGCTTTCGAGTTCTTTTAGGCGGCTTTCTTTACCAGGGATGTCAAAGATACCCCCGGAGTACATCCAGGCGGTGCCGCAAGGTCTCGAGGTCCATAACTCATCTAGCCTAAGGCCTACAGCCAAAAACTCAAAGTGATCAATCGCTGTAGGCCTTAGGCGTTAAGCGTCCGGCGTTATTAGTCCGCCGCCAACGACAACACTTGCTCGGGCGCTCCCAGATGGATATCCGCTCCCACCATAGAAAGTCTTTCGGCTATGTCCTCGTATCCCCGCTCGATATACTTGGTGCCTTCAATCGTGGTCTCGCCCTCGGCTGCCAGCGCGGCAATCACCAGAGCGCCACCCGCGCGAATATCCTGGGCTTTCACGGGCGCGCCAGAAAGCGGCTTCCCGTTGATGGCGAGCGCGCGTTCCTTGACGTTCATATCAGCGCCCATGCGCTGTAGTTCGCCCACGTGGGTAAAGCGGTCCGGATACACGCGGTCGGTGACGATGGATGACCCCTCAACTGTAGCGAGATAGGCCGAGACCGGCGGCTGGAGGTCGGTGGCGAAGCCGGGGTACTCCCGCGCTTCCACATTGAAGGGAGCCGGGTTCATGGACGAGGTGAGCCGGACCCAGTCGGGGCCGGTCTCTATCAGGTGGCCAGACTGCGAAAGTTTGTCCAGGAGAGCATCCAGGTGCAAGGGTTCAACATTGGTAAGAGTAATGTTTCCGCGCGTCGCGGCCGCAGCCAATAAAAGGGTTCCCGCTTCAATGCGGTCGGGGATTGCGCGGTACTTTCCGCCACCGAGCACACCCGCGCCTTGCAGGTGCAGAATGCTGCTGCCCATGCCCTCCACCTTTGCCCCAAGCATGCCAAGGAAACGGCACAGATCCCCAATCTCGGGTTCTTGCGCAGCGCCCACCAGCGTGGCTTCGCCGCCTAACGCGGTGGCTAAAAGCGCTTGCTCGGTACCCCCAAGCGTGGGTATGTCGTAGACCACGCGCCCTTTAAGCGGCTTTACTTTGCGGGCAGTAAAGGTTCCGGCCTCTTCGGTCACCTCCGCGCCAAGGGCACGCAGGGCTTTGATGTGTTGATCAACGGGGCGCGGACCAAATGCACAGCCACCGGGAAGCGGCATGGTTCCTTCGCCCGCACGCGCCACCAAAGCACCCAGCACGATAAAGCTCGCCCGCATCTTGCTTACGAGCTCGTAGGGCGCTACCGTGTTGGTAATTTCAGGAGTATGAAGATGAAGCTTGGGGCCTTCCCAGGCATAACGGGTTCCAAGATGCGACAGCAGCTCCAGCATGACCTCGATATCACGGATCCGAGGCGCCTCGAGCAGGGTGACCGGTTCAGCTGTGAGCAGGCTGGCGGCAACCAGCTTTAGGGCGGAGTTCTTAGCCGACAGCACCCGCAGCTCGCCTTTGAGCGGCGTTCCTCCGCGGATTACCAGGGGTTGTTCGAATGCGGTATTCGTAGTTCTCGGCGTCACTTTTCGCATCCCCGCTCCTTGCCTCATAGTATGTTACACATTATGCTCACTTTGAGTGTAGTTAATCACATCCGCATTGTCAAGTAATATCGTTCTGTGCTACACTCACTGTTACTTGCCTGGGTATACCCAACGGTTATTCGAAGTGGAGCCTTACCCCGCCAAGTCAAGGAAGACATGCCCAAGAAAGAGAAAAAGCGGCTCCAGGTAGTCATCAGCGACGACCAGGATGCCCTGTTAACCAAGGCCGCCTACGAGCTTTCCAGCCCTGAACGCCTGGTTTCCAAGTCTGAAGTAGTGCGGCTGGCCATCAAGAAGATTGCCCAGGAGTTGCAAGCTGGAGATTCGGAGTTGAAGGAGCTAATCAAGGAGTTGGAGCCGGAGGAGGGTTAGTTGCCAGTGCGGTCGGACTGGGCTGGTGTCTTGCCGGTATCGGAATCCCTCTAGCCCCCTTTAGTAAGGGGGTTTTCGGCTGTTTCAAGCGGAAAGCTGTGCCGGTTGTGCATAATACGTACGGCGTAATCGTAGGTGAAGTAGCTATAGGCCCAGTTGGAAAGCACCATCATCCGGTTACGGAAACCAATTAGGTAGTACAGGTGAACCGCAAGCCAGGCGCTCCAGGCAGGAAAGCCAGTAATACGCAGTTTTGTGAATTCGGCCACGGCGTGGTTGCGTCCGAGCGTGACCATGTTGCCCTTGTCACGGTACTTGAAAGGCAACTTATCCCGCCCGTGGAGTTCGCGCAGAACGTTCTGTGCGGCCAGGATGCCTTGCTGAATTGCGGTCGGGGCCACTTGAGGATAGGGCTTCCCACCGGGCCCTTCCAAATAGTTGAGGTCGCCGGCGATGAATATCCCGGGTGCGGTCTCAATATTGAGGTAGGGCGTAGTGGCGACTCGGTTTCCGCGCACGGTGGGCAGGCCGGGGAGCGCAAGACCGGTAACACCCGCGGTCCAGATGGGCAAAAAGGTGGGTATAAACTTCCCACTCAAAAGCTTTATGCCATGAGGCAGCACTTCCACCACGCGTTCGCCAAGCATCAATTCCACGCCAAGATGCCTGAGATAGTTTTCCGCGTAACGGGCGGATTTCGGTGCAAAGGCCTCCAGGATGCGGTTTCCGGTTTCCACCAGCACCACGCGCACTTCGGAGAGGTCCAGGTCTGGGTAGTCGCGCGAGATAACGTGGCGGCGGAGCTCGCCCAAAGAGCCAGCCAGCTCCACACCGGTAGGGCCGCCGCCAACAATCACGAAAGTTATCAGCGCTTTTCTTCGCTCTGGGTCGGACGTTTTTACCGCTTCCTCGCAAGCGGAAAGAACGCGGTCGCGGATACGCATGGCGTCGTCCAACGATTTCATGCCAAAGGAAAACTGGCTCACCCCCGCAAGGCCAAAGTCCGAGGTGCGGGTGCCAGTGCCTATGATCAGGTAGTCGAAAGGAACTGGTTTTCCTTCCACCAGCAAGGTGTTCTTTTCTAGGTCCACGCCCTCTGCGCCGCCCAAGAGAAAGCGGGTGTTTTTGTACTTGCGCAGATAGGCGCGTATAGGAAAGGTAATCTGGGGAGCCTCGAGGCCCGCCGACGCCACCTGATAAAGCAAGGGCTGGAACAGGTGAAAGTTGTTTTTATCCACCAGCGTGACCCTAAGGCTGGGTTCGCGCGCAAGCTCTCTCACCGCGTGCAAGCCTGCAAAGCCCGCACCCAGCACTACCACGTGTTTTTCGGCCATCTCCCGCCCTCCGTTTGAGATCGTACTTGGGCTCACATGCTACCAGGGCGCCGGGGTTCAATCGGGCACACATGCTCGCTTAACTAATAGTGTCGCGGGCCACCGGGCTGAAACGAGCGCACGCTCAAGAGCCCCGCAATAAAGCCGCCAAGATGCGCAAAGAAAGCAACGCCAGCGCCAGCGGCAAAACTCCCAAGGCTGTTGTAGAACTGCAAAAGCGCCCAGTAACCCAGGTAGGCCCAGGCGGGCACCCCAATCAGAATAAAAAACAGAAAAGTCATGATGCGCGCCTGGGGGAAAAGCAGCACGTAGCCCCCCAGCACCGCGGAAATTGCGCCCGATGCGCCAATCATGGGGTAGTCGCCGTTCATCAGGAGGCCTTGGGTCAAAGCCGCCGCCACACCACCCAATAGATAGAAGAGCGCAAAGCGCCCCGAACCCAGACGGCCTTCCACGTTGTCGCCAAACACCCACAAAAACCACATGTTCCCAAGGATATGCGCCAGATTTCCATGCAGAAACATACTGGTGAAAATGGTGGGCCACTGGGTGAACGGGCTGGCGAAAAAGTGCGCGGGCACAAAACCGTAGCGCGCGATGATCCGCTCGGGATCGCCAAGGAAAAAGGTGTATACAAAGGCCAGGGTGTTCAGCAGAATAAGCAGTGTGACCACGTGCGGCCTCGAGGCCGACCGGTTAACGTCATAAAGAGGGAACACGGCCACCAGTCTAACCCAAATAAAAACAATTTCTGGCGCCAAAAAACGAGGCGGAGTTCTTCCGCCTCACATGGCTAGCGGCTCTTAGCCGATATGCACTTGGATGCGCCGGGGCTGCGCGCTCTCAGCCTTGGGAACTTCCAAGTAAAGCACACCGTTCTTGAAGCGGGCCTGTACCTTGGCGAGTTCAAAGCTCTGGGGCACAGTGAAGCTCCGCACGAAAGTGCCGTAGAGCCCTTCCATGCGGTGGTAGCTGGCGCCCTCGGGCTTCTCCGCCTCGCGCTCAGCCTTGACAGTAAGCGTGGACTGCTCGCTGCTCACCTCTACCTTCTCCGGGTCAACCCCTGGAAGATAGACGGCAAACTGGAGTCCCTGTTCGGTCTCCACCACATCTACCGGCGGCGCCCAGGTTCTGTTGTCCGAAGCCTGGCCGCCAAACGCCCGCGAAAGCCTTTCCTGAAGTTCCTCGATTTCTCTGAAAGGATCAAAGCGTACCATAGTACACCTCCAGTTGACATAATAAAAGTTGACATTGATATTGTCAAGTTATATTAGCATAATAGCTAGAGATTTTTGAACTTGTTGTCCTCTTCAGTTCACCAGGGGTGCATGTAAGCAAGATACCGGTTCGTCTAACCCTAGAGTGGGGGCCAGAAGCCTAAACTTGGCGGGCAAAGCAAAAAGCGGCCGGCAGCCGTAGCGTGCTACCAGCGGGTAAGCCCCGCCAGGCCGCCAAAGTCTTTCTGCAAGCGGTCCGCCGCCTCGCCCTGGACGAACTCAATACGGGTGGCGAAGGCGGCGGCCAGCTCGGGAAGGACGCGTTTGAGCAGAACCTCCTCGGGGGTTGTTCCGCCAGAGCGCAACTGGGCCGGCTCCAACGCCGCGCTGACGTAACCGTCGGGGCTCCGGTAAACCTTTTGGTCAAGCTTCCAGGGCGCCACCAGC
>JAMCQK010000151.1 GCA_023382135.1 Deinococcus sp. | reverse complement strand
CCGTCCAAGGAGAGGGTGGTGTGCGGCCCGCCACGCCCGGGTTCATGCAGGCGGCGCGGGAAATTACCCGGGGAAAGGGCGCGCTTCTGGTTTTGGACGAGATTCAGACCGGCATGGGCCGCACCGGAAAGCGCTTTGCTTTTGAGCATTTTGGTATCGTGCCGGACATTCTGACCCTGGCAAAAGCCTTGGCGGGCGGCGTGCCGGTTGGCGCAGCGGTAATGACCAGCCAGGTTGCCGACAAGATGCCCAAGGGCGGACACGGCACAACCTTTGGCGGAAACCCGCTTGCCATGGCGGCGGGGGTGGCAGCCCTGCGCTACTTGGAGGACACAAAGCTTTGGGAGCGCGCCGCGGAACTTGGGCCTTGGTTCATGCAAGAACTCCGGAAAATCGACTCGCCGAAGATTCGCGAGGTTCGCGGGATGGGGTTGCTGGTAGGGCTGGAACTGAAAGAAAAATCCGCACCCTACATTACCAAGCTGGAGCACGATCACAAGATCCTTACCCTGGCCGCAGGACCGACCGTAATTCGCTTTCTGCCCCCGCTGGTGATCGAGAAGTGCGATCTGGAAAAGGTTGTTTCCGCGTTGAGACAGGTTCTGACCTGGAATCCAAAGGAATAAGGCTTGTAGCCTGTGGCTGGCAGCAAATAAGAAACCACCTGCTAGCCACAGGCCGCTACTACACCCTATGAGCCTAGACCCTATTAACTTCTTCAAAGGCGCTCTCGAGATCCCCAGCACCTCCGGGCAAGAACGCCTGGTGGCCCAGTACCTTGCAGAGGGCATGGGCCAGCTTGGCATGAAGGCATGGGTGGACGAGGCCGACAACGCGCGCGGCCAGCTTGGCAGTGGCCCGCTGCAGATTGTCCTTCTTGGGCACATCGATACCGTTGCGGGCACGGTGCCTGTAAGAGTTGAGGGCGACAAGCTCTTTGGCCGGGGCGCGGTGGACGCCAAGGGACCTTTCGTTACGTTTATTCTCGCGGCGTCGCAGCTTTCGAAAGAAGTGCTCGACCGCGCTACTTTCCACTTAGTTGGCGCAACGGAGGAGGAAGCCCCCAGTTCCAAAGGTGCACGCTACGTCGCCCCCAAGCTGAAGCCGGACTTTGTAATTATCGGCGAACCCTCGGGGTGGCAGGGCATAACTCTCGGCTACAAAGGGCGCTTGCTGGTGCGGGTACGGCGCGAGAAAGACCACTTCCACGCTGCCCACCACGAACCCAATGCCGCCGAAGAATTGATCAGTTACTTCAACTCAATAAAAGCCTGGGCCGAGGCCATGAACGTTGGCCAAGGGACCTTTCACCACGTGCAGTACACGCTGCGGGACTTTCGCATCCAGCCCGCCGAACTAAAGCAAGTTGCTGAGATGGTTTTTGACCTGCGGCTGCCACCCCGCCTCCTGCCGGAAGATGCTATCCGGCACCTGCTGGCCTACGCCCCGCCGACTATTGATCTAGATTTCTCCGGGCGGGAAGTTCCTTATGTCGGCCCGAAAGATACCCCGCTCACCCGCGCGCTACGTACAGGCATCCGCAAGGCAGGCGGAACGCCGGTGTTCAAGTACAAGACCGGCACCTGCGACATGAATATTCTGGCCCCGCACTGGCCGGTGCCAATGGTGGCGTACGGGCCGGGGGACTCCAGGCTGGACCATACGCCGTTAGAGCACGTGGAGATTCCAGAGTTCCTGAACGCGGTTTCGGCGCTCCGGCACACGCTGGGGCAGCTTGCGGAAAAAGCTGGTGCGCAAGCTCACCCTACGAACTGAGCTATCTAACCGATATTCAAATTAAACTCGCCAATCAAAAGCTGGTCTGTTGTTACATCAAACATTCTCGCAGCCGCCAAAACCAGTTCGATAGAGGGTCAGGCACCGCTCAACCTTGCCGAGGCTGGTGTGATCAGCCTGGCCTGGACTTTCGGCTGGTTCGCGCAGTGTGACGCCATCCTTTTTACGCAGGGGCCGAGTAGGGAGCGCTGTGCACACCGCCTTGTCGGTGCTGTCATTCTGAGCCGGTAGCGCACAGCCCGAAAGGCTAGTTGTATTTCAGAGTCCCGCACTGAGCCATCCCGGGATACTGCTTGCGGAATCCGGTGAGAGGGTGTTTGACCTGCGCTTCGCTCCGGCCCAGCACGACATCCACTACCTGAATTGGCGCAGCGCCTCAAAAACCACCACACCAACCGAAACAGCCAGGTTCAACGAACGCACCTTGCCGGGCATGGGAATGGTAATTGCCGGAAAGTGTTCAAGAATTTCGGGTGGCAGCCCGCGCGTTTCGGGTCCAAACAATAGGTAGTCGTTCGGCTGGTACTGAATATCTGTATAACTTTTCTTTGCCTTGCTGCTAAGCGCAAAAACGCGCGCATCTTCAGGCAGTGTTTTCACAAAAATATCCCAGCTATCGTGCAAATGAACCTCCGCGCGCTCCCAATAATCCAAGCCCGCACGTTTCATCTGCGGGCTGGCCCAGCGAAAGCCAAGCGGGCGGACAAGATGAAGACTTGAGCTGGTGGCGGCGCAAGTCCGGGCGATGTTGCCAGCGTTCTGGGGAATTTCGGGTTGGTAAAGCACAACGTTAACCACGCTTAAAACATGCCACAGCCGTACCAGCGCTGGAAGTGGGGCCGGTCTGGTGGTAGCGCCACCGGTACAACACTTCGCCCGACAAGCTTCTAAAAACACCGCTGCTGAGCGTGATTAAGAATCGACTGCACGGGGTCTGGCTTGGCCCAGGAAAGGCAGGTTCATTCTAATAGCGTGCTACTATTAATCAGTGTGAATTCCTGGCTAGGACCCGATATTCTCCCCGCGCTGTTTGCCTTGGGGGCGGGGGTTTTTCTTCTGAGACAAGCACGGGGGTCGCCCGTCTGGTTTGGGGCTGGCTGGGGGAGCATTGCTTTTAGCCTACAAGCAAGCTTCTGGGCCTTCCGGCGCGAGCTGGGACCGGGCTTTCCGGAATTCCCCGCCACCGCTGTTTACCTTCTGGGCGTGCTGGGTTGGTTCATCACCATAAGCCAGCTGGAAGAGCGATCGCAGCCCCGCCATGTGCTCTGGCTGCTTCCCGGTCTCGGTTTGCTGCTCATGGCGGCGCTGGCCGGGCTAAAACAACCCATGGGCGGATTCAAAGGCTGGTTCGATGCCGGCTTTGCCTGGTTCGACGTGGTGCTGCTGTTTGCATTTTTGCCCGTGCTGGAATCGGGCTTGCGCGGCCAGGGGTTGGGCAAGGTGCTAATTGGTATGGGGCTTGTGCTCAGGCTGATGACCAGCAGCATGTACTACTGGCTGGGGCTGTGGCCCCAAGGAAACGCGGCTGAGCTGATGTTGAGCCTCAGCTACCTGCTGCTTGGGTATGGAGGGTATTTAGAGGCACGGGGCAAGAATGCTGGCCTTGGTGCGCTGGTATTCAGTTTTGCATCTTTAGCCGGCTTGGGGTTGCTCCTGGTTGTATCTCTGGTTGTTCCTAAGCATCCTTATAGCTTGTATGGAGTCGCCGGCTACGCCTATTTTGTCCTGATATACGCCGTCGGCATTATCGCGGCTCTTCACATCGGGCTGTTCCAGGCAGAGCAGCGCTCGCACCGGTGGGTAAGCCTGTTGGAGCAGCTCGCGGCCGTTGGGGCCAGGCCCAACCAGACCTTGCAGCCGCAGAGTGTGTTGAGCGACGTAATGACCGCGCTAAAGACGCTCTTCCCGCACGTAACAGGCCTCGAGATTCGCTCCAACGAAACCCTTAAGGTGGGCCAGAAGGCGCTGTACTACACCAGCTTCCCCATTTACATAGACGACCCCGCCGAGGTCTGTATCTTTATGTCCAGACCGCCGGAAGAAGAACGGGGCCTCGAGGTCCTTACCCCACTCCTTGCCGACAAGTTGCGTCAGGCGCTATCCCTGTTTGAATGGCGCAGCAAAGCGCTCACCGACCCCCTGACCGGCCTGGCGAACCGGCGTGGTCTGGAACGCAGGCTCTTGCGGCTGTTGGAGCTTGCCCAAACCGATCGCAAACCGATCTCCGTGGCCATGATAGATCTGGATTACTTCAAACGGGTCAACGACACCTTTGATCACTCTACCGGAGACAAAACCCTGCAAGCTTTTGCCGCGCTGTTACAACACTACCTGCGCTCGGACGACCTGGCGGTGCGCTGGGGCGGTGAGGAGTTTGCCCTGCTTTTGGTGGGTGCCAAGCTGGATGAAGCCCGCCAGGTGGTGGAGCGTATCCGCAGCGAGCTCTCGGCCAGCGAGATTGAACCCATCACCTGGAAGCTCACCACCTCAGCGGGCCTATCGGGGGGCATGGTGCCCACTGACAAGAGCACCTTGCAGGCCTGGCTCTTGCAAGCAGACTGGGCGCTGCTTCAGGCTAAGGAACAAGGCCGCGACCGCGTGGTCATTGCGGAGCCACATCTTTCCCGCTTTACCCGCTATTCAACCGATTCGTAGCGGCCTGGTTCTCTAGCTCTCCATTACCCCTCGATACGGGGAAAAGCGCCGGGGTCCCGGGTGACATCCTGTTATGTGGTGCGTCAAGGAGTCTCAGACAAACCGGGCTGCTCGCCCAGCCTTTGCTTGCACGCCGATAACCAGGACGCCGGCACCGTGTGCAGGCTTAACGAAAATTTGTCAGCTGGGTGAGCTTGAGGAGACCGGTGTTACCGCGGCGGTATCCTCTTCGCCGGTACGGATGCGGTAAATTTTTTCGACCGGAAGTACGAAGACTTTGCCGTCTCCCACGTCTCCGGTACGGGCGGCGCCCAGGATGGCCTTGACGGTGGGCTCCACGAAGTGGTTGGAGACGCCGATCTCCAGGCGCACCTTTTCGGAGAGTTCCATCTTGACGGTGGTGCCCCGGTAGGTTTCCACCTGTTCGGTCTCGCCGCCGTGGCCTTGGACACGGCTGATGGAGAAGCCCCGGACATCGGCTTTGAATAAGGCCTCGAGCACGCTGTTGAGCTTCTCGGGGCGAACGATGGCGACCACCAGTTTCATGCTTCACCCCGGGCCAGTTTCAAGTTAGGGCTGGCGCCCTGGTCGGAGAGCACCAGGATGGCGCCCTCGCCGCTGGCGTAGGCTTCTTCGCCGTGTTGGGAGACATCCAGGCCCAGGCCTTCTTCTTTGTGGGTGGCGCGAAGGGGAAGGAAAAGTCCCACAATCTGAAGCAGAATAAAGGTGCCGATACCGCTATACGCCAACGCCACAACCACGGCGAGCGCCTGGATCCCGAGCTGGGCGGGGTTGCCAAACAGCAGCCCGTCCGCCAAGCCGTTGAATGATTTCTGCGCGAACACGCCGGTGAGCAGTGCCCCGGTAATGCCACCAACTCCGTGGCTGGCAAACACATCCAAAGAGTCATCCAGCCGGGTGCGGGCGCGCCAAAGAAGGGTGAAGTAGCTGGGGAAGGCGGCCAAGAGACCCATCAGGATGCCCGATGTTGGCGATACCAGCCCCGCCGCCGGGGTGATAACCACCAGTCCGACCACAATGGCGGTGGCCGCACCTACCGCGGTAACTCTGCCGGTGCGCAAGAGATCCAAGAGCGACCAGGCCACCAAGGTAGCCGCGGGTGCCATCATGGTGTTGAAGAAGGCCAGCCCCGCCTGTGCGGTGGCGCCAAAAGCGCTGCCGGCGTTAAAGCCGAACCAGCCGAACCACAAAAGCGCCGCGCCCAAGAGAACAAATGGAACGTTGTGCGGAAGGAGCGCCTGGCGGCCGTAGTCCTTGCGCGCCCCCAGTACCAGTGCGGCTACCAGGGCCGCGACGCCAGCGTTGATGTGAACCACGGTGCCACCGGCAAAATCCAGCGCGCCCAGCTTGGCCAGGAAACCGCCGCCCCAGACCCAGTGGGCAATAGGAGCGTAGACGAAGAGGCCCCATAGGGTTAGGAAGAACAGGTAGGCGCCAAAACGCATACGGTCGACGATCGCACCCGAGATAAGCGCGGCGGTGATGATGGCAAAAGTTCCCTGAAAGGCTACCCAGAGCACTTGGGGAATCTTGATGGCGTCGGCCTGGGCATCGAGACCCAACCCCCGCAGCATGGCGTTCGAGAGGTCTCCAATCCAGTTGTTCCCCGCCGTAAACGCCAAGGTGTAGCCCAAAAGCGCCCAGCTAATCCCCACGAACCCCAGCGCGGTAAAGCTCATCATCATGGTGTTGAGGGCATTTTTGGAGCGCACCATGCCCCCATAAAAGAAGGCCAGCGCAGGCGTCATCAACAGCACCAGCGCGGTGGAAACCAGCATCCAGGCGGTGTCGGCGCCGTCAACCCCGGCGGCCAGGGCCAGGTTTGCGCTCAAGACTACGGAAAATAGCAGCAAGCTCTTCCAGATCATCACAAGCCTCCTTGGCCCAAAGGCTAGCCTAGATACTCCTCA
>JAMCQK010000054.1 GCA_023382135.1 Deinococcus sp. | reverse complement strand
GATGCCCGGCACCTTCTTGAGGTCGCGCTCGGAAAGCAAGAGCAGGCTTTCCACGGTCTCAATGCCTTCTTCCTTGAGGCTGTGGAGCACGCGGGTGGTGAGGCCTAGGTCGTCGAGCGAAAGTCCGGTGCGCGCGGGAACCACCTGCCCTCCGGGTTTAGGCGCAGTCTGGCTGGGCTGCTCTTTTTCTACTTTCATTATGGGTGACTGATCGAAGACCGAGATGTGTTCACGCAAAATGGAGACTGCCCGGCTCACCACGTCCACTGGAGAAACTGAACCGTCGGTCCAGACCCGGAGCGTGAGCTTATCCAGGTCGGTGCGCTGGCCCAGGCGGGTGTCCTCTACCTGGAAGGCCACGCGGCGCACGGGGGAGAAAAGCGCGTCAACCGGAATGGAGGAGATGCGGTCCTTGAGGCCGTGCTTTTCTGCAGGCATGTACCCCACGCCTTCGTCCACGCGCACTTCCATCACCAGCTTGCCGCCTTTGTCCAGGGTGGCTAGGTAAAGGTCCGGGTTGATAATTTCCGCGTCGGAGGGGACCTCGAGGTCTCTTGCGAATACCTGTTTGGGCCCTTGGGCACGAAGCGTGAGCGTCTTGGAACCCGGCGCGTGGAACTTTACCACCAGCTCCTTGAGGTTCAGGATGAGCTGAATTGCGTCTTCCTTTACGCCTTTAATAGTAGAGAACTCGTGCAAAACATCTTCTATATAGGCACTGGTGACCGCGGTTCCCGGAATGGACGAAAGCAGAATGCGCCTGAGCGGGTTGCCCAGGGTAACGCCAAAGCCGCGCTCCAATGGCTCCAGCACAAATTCACCGTAGTTGCCGTCCACACGAACGTTGAATACCGGTGCTTTAGTCTTGGTGGTTTCCAAAGTGGCCTCCTTATGCGCCATAGGTCAAAAGCCGAAGTGTGCCTTCCTAATCAGGAATGCCTTCGGAGTTGTCTACCTCGAGTAGAACTCGATCACCAGCTGCTCGTTAACCGGCAGAGAAAGGGCTTCGCGCTCCGGCGTTCTCAGGAAGCGGCCTTTCATGGCGTCCGGGCTGAACTCGAGCCAAGAGAACGACTTGCGGTTCTTGAAGCGCTCCACGTTGTCCTTGACGAAGACAAGCTTCTGGGCCTTCTCGCTCACCGCCACCTCGTCCCCTTGGAGCAGCCGGTAACCGGGCAGGTTGACGCGCTTGCCGTTTACCAAAATGTGGCCGTGGCGCACGAACTGGCGCGCCTGGCGTCGGGTGCTGGCAATGCCAAGGCGGAAGACCACGTTGTCAAGGCGAGACTCCAGGAGCTGCAAAAAAACCGTACCGGTAACGCCCTTCTTGTTGGAGGCCTCCTCGAACAGGTTGCGGAACTGGCGTTCGGAGACGTCGTAGATGTAACGGAGCTTCTGCTTTTCGCGCAGGCGCACGGCATAGTCGGAAGGCCTGCGGGCGCGCTTCTGGCCATGCTGGCCAGGGGGGTAGGGTCGGCGGTCCAGGAACTTCTGGACCTTTTCGGTTTCGGCCACGTTAACGCCCAAACGACGGGCTATTTTGACAATTGGACCACGGTATCGTCCCATAATCGCGCTCCTTAGACCAGCTTCCGGAACTTCTTGCGGAGCCGGCAGCCGTTGTGAGGCAGGGGCGTATCATCCACGATGGAACGCACCTGAATGCCCGAGGCCTGCAAAGCACGAATAGCTTGTTCGCGCCCCGCTCCGGTGCCCCGCACCACCACGTCCACGCTGGTAAGTCCCACGCTCTGGGCCTTTTTGGCCGCGTCCACGGCGGCAAGCTGGGCGGCATAGGGCGTGCCTTTGCGGCTTCCCTTATAGCCAATAACCCCGCCCGAGGACCAGGTTACTGGGTTGCCATCGCCATCGGTGATGGTGACGATGGTGTTGTTGTAGGAGGAGTGAATAAACGCCTTTCCCGAGGTGATGTGACGCTTGGTTTTCTTTTTACTTGCTTTGGCCATACTCTCCCTTTCTAAAACCCCAAATTGAACTGTCTTTTTCGGGTCGCACGGCTTGGCGCTCCGGTTGGTTTCTTCTGTTCTATCTGGGGGCCCCGGTATTCGGGAAGCGAGTTTTGCTCGCGCATTCGGAGTATCTGCTGGCCCAAATGGGACAACCTTCCAAGTTTATTGTTTCCTTGCATCTGTACGCAAGCCCTTGAGCCTACTTCCTTGGCGCCTTCTTCCTGCCGGCAACCGTCTTGCGCGGGCCTTTGCGGCTACGCGCGTTGGTGCGGGTGCGCTGGCCGCGCACAGGCAGGCCGCGGCGGTGGCGCAGGCCCCGGTAGCAGCCAATATCCATCAGGCGCTTGATGTTGGCCGAAACCTCGGCCCGCAGCTCGCCCTCGGTCTTGTAGCCCTTTTCCACCTGGTCGCGGATCTTGACCACCTCGGCGTCGGAAAGGTCCTTCACGCGTGAGGCCGGGTCGATTCCGGCGGCCTCGAGGGCTTTCTTGGCGCGCGCCAGCCCCACCCCGTAGATGTAGGTAAGAGCAATATCGACGCGCTTGTTCCTGGGTATTTCCACTCCCGCAATTCGAGCCATTTATCCTCCTGTTCGTCCTTGGGTCTGGCGGTTTGCACTCGTCAGGCGGCTAGCCTTGGCGCTGCTTATGCGTGGGCTCCTCGCAGATCACAAAAACCCGCCCGTGGCGGCGGACCACCTTGCACTTGATACACATTTTCTTGACCGATGCTCGTACTTTCATTGGTTCCTCCGCTTCCACTCTGGCCTAGGGGTTCAGCATTCAGCCTTCGGCGTCTACTTTCGGTACACAATTCGCCCGCGTCCAGGGTCGTAAGGGGTGATCTCTACTACCACACGGTCACCGGGAAGGATGCGGATATAGTGCATGCGCATTTTGCCCGAGATGTAGGCGAGGATTTCCGGTCCGGAGTCGAGCAGCACCCTAAAGGTAGTATTGGGCAACGACTCACTGATAACCCCTCAAGACAACGCTCTGGCCCAGTCCTTGGCCAAACATTCCTCCTTAAGACACCACAGCGGGAACACCCCTCGGGCTCCCGGTTAGGAGCCGGGGACCCGATTCGGTGATCAGCACCGTGTTTTCGTAGTGGGCGGCCAGGTTTCCTTTGCCGGAAGTGGCCGTCCAGCCATCCTCCAATATTACCACTTTTGCCGGATAAAGGGTAACCATAGGCTCAAATGCCAGGGTCATGCCGGGGCGCAGCCTGGGACCCTGGCCGGGGCTGCCAAAGTTGGGGAGCTGGGGGTCCTCGTGCATTTCGCGGCCTAGGCCGTGGCCCACGAACTCGCGGACCACCCAGAGGCCCTGGCCCTCTACGTAGCTCTGGACCGCGTGGGCAATGTCACCCGTGCGCTTTCCCGGCTGCATGGCCTCGAGGCCCACCCAGAACGCCTGCTCGGTAACCTTGACCAGCTTTTCGGCCTCCGGACTAACTTTGCCCACCATGTAGGTACGGGCCATGTCGGCGGCGTAGCCTTGGTAGAAAAGCCCCGCGTCGATGGAGACCAGATCCCCCTCCCGCAGCGGGTCCTTGTCGGGGAAGCCGTGGATCACGACCTCGTTTTTGGAAACACAGAGGGTGAAGGGAAAGCCGTAAAGCCCCAGGAAGCCGGGCTTGGCCTTGCGGGAGATGGTGGCCTCGCGCGCCAAGGTGTCGAGTTCAAGTGTGGTAACCCCGGGGCGTATGGCCTTCTCGATCTCCGAAAAAACCTCGGTGAGCATGCGGCCCGCGTCCGCCATGCGCTCAATCTCCCAGGCACTCTTAAGCTTAATGGCCACTAGCGCACCCCGCCATTGAGCGCCCCTTGGATACGGGCAAAGACCTGGTCCTGGGTGCCGGTACCGTCTATCTGCATAAGCTTGCCAGCGCCACGGTAGTAGTCGGCCAGGGGCGCGGTGTCCTTTTCGTAGACCTCGAGGCGGCGCTGGATGACCGATTCATTGTCGTCGGTGCGCCCTTCAAGTTGTGCGCGCTTGACCAGCCTGTTCAGAAGCTCCCGTTGGGGAACCACGAGCAACAAAACGCCTTTGAGCGCCACTTGTTTTTCCGAAAGGAGCTGGTCGAGTGCCTGGGCCTGGGCCAAAGTGCGGGGAAAGCCGTCGAAAATTACTTTGGGCGCCTTGCCGCCGGAAAGTTCCTCGCGGATGAGCGCCAGTACCAGCTGGTCCGGCACCAGCCCGCCGCTTTCCAGGATGGGCTTGACCTGTCTTCCCAGCTCGCTGCCGTGCGCCACGTGGTCGCGCAGGATGTCGCCGGTGGAAAGTTTGCGGTAACCGCGCTCGGAGGCAAGCCTCGAGGCCTGCGTCCCCTTGCCCGCCCCCGGCGGCCCAAAAAATATCACGGCCTCGCCCACTCTGTCCTCTAGAAGCGGCCGCGGCCGCGGATCCGCCCTTTGGTCAAGAAACCTTCGTAGTTGCGCAGCATCAGCTGGGATTCAATTTGTCGCAGCGTGTCGAGCGCCACACCCACCACAATCAACAAGCCTATGCCGGAAAAGGCCAGTGTTTGGATCTTGGTCAGGTTTTGGAACAGCGTGGGCAGCGCCGCCACCAGCCCCAGGAACAAAGCACCCCACAGCGTAAGCCGGGAGACGATATGCTCCAAAAATTTGATGGTGGGCTCGCCGGGGCGGATACCCGGAATAAACCCGCCGTACTCGCGCAGGTCGCCCGCAATGCGTTTGGGGTCAAACTGCACAGCGGTATACACGTAGGTAAACCCGACGATGAGCACAATTTCAATCAGCAGACCCGAAACCCGCTGCGGGTTAAAGAAGCTGGCAATGGACTGGGCCAGAGCGTTGTCTTGAAATACCCCAAGAAAAAATATCGGCAGCTGCAAGATGGCCGCAGCAAAGACAATGGGAATCACCCCAGCCGCGTTCAGCTTGATAGGAATGTAGGTAGCCTGGCCACCGTACACCTTCCGTCCCACCTGTTTGCGGGCATACTGCACGGGAATCCGGCGTTCAGACTGTTGCACCGCCGCCATTCCACCAAAAGCGGCTGCGATGAAGGCCAAGAAGAGGAGCAGGGCAATCAGGTTGACTTCACCGGTGCGGACCAGGCCAAATGTGCGCAAAAGCTGCGCAGGCCAGTCCACCACGATGCCCGCGAAAATCACCATGCTGGTGCCGTTGCCGATGCCGAACTCGGTGATACGCTCGGCCATCCAGAGCAGAATGGCGATCCCCGCCACCTGCGTCACTATCACGATGAAGCGGAAGAACCAGCCAGGAGCCCAGCCATTGGCCAAAAACTGGCCACCGCCGGACTCCAAGAAAGCCGTGGATAGAAAAAGAGCCTGGACGGCGCCCAGTGTTATACCCGCGATGCGCGTGTACTGGTTGATAATCTTGCGGCCTTCTTCGCCTTCTTTGGAAAGCTTTTCCAGCGCCGGGACCACCGTGACCAGTAGCTGCATGATGATGGCCGCCGTGATGTAGGGCATAATTCCAAGCGCAAAGATCGAGAAGCGCTCGAAGTTGCCCCCGGAAAAGAGGTTGACAATCCCTAAGGCGCCGCCAGCCGTAGTTGATAGAAATTGTTTGATTGCCGCGGTGTCCACGCCTGGGGTAGTGATGAAAACCCCTAAGCGGTATACCGCCAAGACCAGCAAAGTGAAAAGGATTCTCTGCCTGAGTTCGGGGATAAATAGCGCTGCGCGGAAGGCCCGCAACATACTAGGCCTCCCGGCCTATGACCGTGGCTTGGCCGCCAGCGGCCTTGATCTTTTCCGCCGCCGCCTTGGAAAAGGCATGAGCAGAAATAGAGAGCGCTTTGGAGAGCTCGCCGTTTGAAAGCACCTTAACCGGGTAGCCGGGGCGAACCAGGCCGGCTTTGGCCAGAAGCGCGGGGTTTACCTCTCCAGAGCTGAACTGCCTGGCGATTTGTCCGATGTTGACCACCTGATATTCAACCCGGTGGAGCTCGCCCGGAACCTGCCCCGCCATGCCCCGCTTGGGAAGGCGCATGATCAGGGTGGAACGCCCGCCTTCAAACTTGCGCGCGTCTTTGAGCCCGCCCGAGCGCGACTTCTGTCCCTTGTGCCCCCGCGTGGCGGTCTTGCCATGGCCGGAACCAGGGCCCCTGGCTATGCGCTTCTTGCGTTTAACCGAGCCAGCCTTGGGGCGCAGATCGGTAAGTTTCATTTCTTCACCTCGGAAACGGTAACCAGGTGGGCCACCTTGCGGATCTGGCCGCGGGTGGAGGGGTTATCGGGCAGTTCGCGCTCGCGTTGCATTTTGGTAAGGCCCAGAGCCATCAACGCGTCTTTTTGGCTCTTGGGGTAGCCGATGGGGCTCTTGGTGAGCTTTACACGAAGGCTGGGCATTAGGCTGCCTCCTTGGGAGCCTGGTTCTTGCGCAGGCGCTTGACGTCATCCCAGGTCTGCAGTTG
>JAMCQK010000144.1:306-6414 GCA_023382135.1 Deinococcus sp. | reverse complement strand
GGGCTGCCGGATGGAATAAACGTCCACCCCGCGCGAGGCCTGCTCGGAGAAGCCGCCCTTGAGCAGGCTGGGGATTCCGCAGGCGAATTCGATATTCTCGAGGCCGCGGGCAATCTCCCCCATGGCGTCCGAGAGCACTTTGCCGTGCTCGAGGGTCAGAATCTTGGCCAGTTCCCTGCGGTTCTGGTCCACCAGGTCGCGGAGTTTGAACAAAATTTCGGCGCGGCGGGAAAGTGCGGTAGCCCTCCACGACTTGAACGCTTGGTGGGCGCTTGCGACGGCGGCATCGACTTCCGCAACCGAGGCAAAGTCCACCGTGCCTTGCTGTTCGCCGGTGGCCGGGTTCCAGATGGGGCCGCTACGGCCGGAAGCCGAGGCCACCACTTTTCCGCCGATCCAGTGGCTCACGCGTTTCAGTGTTTTTTGAGTTGCTGCGGGTTCTTTTACTGCCATATTGTCCTCCTGGACCCCCTGCCCTTACGGGCATCCCCCTACTGGGGGAAACTAAGGGGAGTACTAGTCCGCTGCTACGGGTGATGCGCCAATGGCCTGATCGGTAAGCGCCAGGGCTTCTTCGATAACGTCCAGGCCGTACTTGAGTTCCTCCAGGGTGACCACCAGGGGAGGGCAGACCCAGAGCATGTTGAAGCGGGAGAAAGCGTAGATGTGCTTGGACTTGAGGAAGGCCGCGAGCTTGCCCATCTCTGGCGAGGTGCCGTTGAAAGGCGCCAGCGCTTCCTTGGTGGCCTTGTTCCTCACCAGCTCGATCACGCTGAAAAGGCCTTTGTAGCGAACGTCGCCCACGCAGGCATACTTGCGGCGCATGGCCTCGAGGCGGTCCGCCAAGTATTTCCCCTGTTTCTCGACGTTCTGAAAAATGCTCTCTTCCTCGTACACCGACAGGTTGGCGACAGCGGCCGCGCACGAGACCGGATGCCCGGAGTAGGTCAGGCCGCCCCAGAGCATGTGGGTCTCGAAGTAGTCGGCGATCTGCTCGGAAACGATAACTGAACCGAGCGGCATGTAGCCGCTGGTGAGCCCTTTGGCCGCGGTCACGATGTCCGGTTTAATACCGTAGTGCTGGGTAGCAAGCCACTTGCCGGTACGCCCAAAGCCGGACATTACCTCGTCGTCAATCAGCAGTATGCCGTACTTGTCACACAACGCGCGGAGCTTGGGGTAGTAGTCATCCGGCGGAACCAGCAGGCCGTTGGAGCCGGTGATGCCCTCTACCAAGATGGCCGCAATGGTGGTGGGGCCTTCCATCTGAATAACTTCTTCAATGTGGGAGACACACTCACGCTTGCAGCTATCCACGGTCTTGCCAAAAGGACAGCGGTAACAGTACGGGTCGAACACACGGACAATTCCCGGAACTCCAGGCTCCACCGGCCAGCGGCGCGGGTCGCCCGAGGCGGTCATGGAGCCCATGGTGGCCCCGTGGTAGGAACGGTAGCGGGTGATGATCTTGTCGCGGCCGGTGAAGAGCCTCGCCATCTTCATGGCGTTCTCGTTGGCCTCGGCGCCGCCCAACGTAAAGAAGGCTTTCTTGAGCCCGGTCACTTCGGCAAGCTTCTTGCCCAGCTGGCCGCGCGGCTCGGTGGCAAAGCTTGGCCCGGCAAAGCAGAGTTCGTCCACCTGCTTCTTAATGGCCTCAAGAACCTTGGGGTGCTGGTGCCCCACGTTGATGTTGATTAGCTGCGAGCTGAAGTCCAGCCACTTGTTGCCGTCCCCGTCCCAAAACCAGACGCCCTGCGCCTTGGCCATGTGAATGGGGTTTGAGGTGCTTTGAACCGACCAGGAAAACATGGTGTAGTCGCGGTTTTCCTGGATGACTTCCTTAGACGAGCGTCCCATAAACCCTCCCTGGATATACAAAAGTGGCCTTACTATCCTAGTCCTGGACGGGAGCGGGCGCAATGGACACAGTGACCAAAAGACCTCTCTGCCCCATAGGTATCCCCCCTACAAAGCAGGGAGGATTAGAGGGGGGTCCGTTTCAACAGCTCAAGCGCAACCAGCAGCCCCACGCGCCTTTCGGCCAGGTCCAGATCGCCAAGCATCCCTCTTAACTGTTCAAGCCGGTAATAGATGCTCTGGCGCCGGACCCCCAGCCGCCTGGCCGTCTCTGCGATGTTGAACTGCGAGGAAAGCAGGGCCTCGAGGGTGGCGACCAAGGTACTCCGGGGCCTGCTGGGGAGCGACAACAGCGGCCCAAGCTGCCTCTTCAAAAACCCTTCGCTCCTGCCGGTCTCGATAAGCGATTCAAGCAAAGACCCCAGCAAAGGCTCGTCCTCGCGCGAAGCGTGGGGCAGCAGAATGCGCTGGTGCGCCGCCTTGGTGAGTTCAGCAAAACGAACCTCTGTTCTGAAAATAATCAGCGGAAAATCCCAAAGCCGCGCACCCTGTAAAAGCTCGGATGGGACTTCTTTGAAACCCTGCACCAGCTCAAGCGCCAGCCCGTGCGCCCCCGCTTCAACCAGCGAGCGGAGATAGGCCGCGCGGTCTTCTGGCTTGGCACGCGCCAGCTCTATGCCGGTGCTGAGCAAAAGCTCTCCACCGGAAAGAAAGCGCCAGCCGTCCATCACCTCGGAGACATGGACCCAGGTAATGGGTTCGCCTAGCTTGTTTTCGCCCGCAAGCAACTCGGCCCCAAAAAAAGCTGGGAGCCCAAGTATCTCCTGTAGCGTGGGCAGGCTCATATCAAAGGCAAGCAGACCATTGCTAATCTTTATACTTCTTATTGTGAAGGTCCTCGGCTATACCGACCCGGAGATTGTCCGGATGCAATTGCGGCTTATCCGCCAAAGCAGCCCCGCCAAGCGCTTTGCGGTGGTGACCGGTTGGTCTAAAATACTGGTGCAGGCCTTGTACAACCAGATACTTAAACGCACCAAAGACAAGTGGGAGCTGGGCTCGAGCGGGCTCAACTGCGGTGACACAGTGGTCCATAAACTGGCAAAACATTTATGGCTTTGGGTGATGCCCCAAAAGCTGTTCAGGACGTCCTAGGGGCTTTTTCCGGTGCCGGCATCTCATACCGCATCGGCGGCTCCGTGGACCCAGGCGATGGGTTCGTTGAGCCTAGATTCGCCCGCAAGCACCCCGCTTCTGAGAACGCCGGGATCTCAAAGATTTCGTGCGGGGCAGGCAGGCTCAAAAAACTATCTCAACTACTCTTCTGCGCTTCTGCTGTCTGGTCGGTGCTCATGTTTTTCCGAGAAACCTGCTCTTGCAAAAAAAGGCCGAAAGTGCGCATTGCCTGAATGACAACCTCTAGCTTTCCGCCTTTTGGGGTCAGCTCGTATTCGGTTGTAGGGGGATTGGTAGGAAATTCTGTTCGGGTAATCAACCCCTGCCGCTCCAAATAACGAAGTCGCTCAGACAATATCTTTGCACTAATCCCTTCGAGGGATTTTTGCAACTGGAAATAGCGCTTCTTACCGGACAAGAGATCCCGCACAATAAGCGTTGTCCACTTTTGGTCAATGATCTCGGCCGTCAAGCGCACCGGGCATTGAACATCACAGCTCTCGTGCAGCCGCTCTGGAGAATCCATAACATCACCTTACCGGGCACTTACTATTTGGTAACTACTTCACACGCCGTTGCGCCGCAGTTACTGTGTCTTTGGACCGGTCCAAATCCTGTTCTACACAGCGTAGGAGGTTTAACACAATGCAAAAACTCAAAGTGCTTCTTGGTATCATCGGTGCGGTTCAACTGATCTTGGGAGTGGCCTTATTGCTGTTTCCGGCTTACTTCTTGAGTTGGATGAGCTTATCGGTTCCCCCAACAGACCTGAATTACATGCTAGGAATGCTCTCCGCCAGGTTTCTGGCTTATGGCTTGGGCATGTTTTTCGTCGCCAGGGCCCCGGAAGCTAACGCGTATTGGATCAACAATATGATCTTGATTCAAGCCATCGACCTTGCCGTAGGTCTGTTCTACACACTGAATGGCACCCTAGCCCTCGAAACATCGGCTTTCCCAATGTTCAACGCAACAGCCTTTATTGCGCTGCTGTTACTGTGGCGGCCCCGTGTAGGAAGAACAATTTAGACGGGGCAAAATGCCTCCCAGCTTCCATCCTCGGAGCTCGATGATCCGCTGGAGCAAGGGCAGCTCACGGATAAACCTTCCTGATTCCAGAAGCTCCTCCTCGCAAACAGGGGGCCGGGGGGACTATGTCGTCAGATTATTGGCCTAGAATCCACTTCATTGTCTTGCTCGCCAGTTTGTCCAGCGCGGCCACCGACATCTCGATGTGTTCCTCCCTGGTGTCCTCGATCTTGTTGTGGGAAATACCGTACAGCGACTGGGTAAACATCATCACCGTAGGGATGCCGGCCCGGGCTACCTCGGCGGCGTCGTGCAGCGGGCCCGAGGGCAGACGGTGAGAGACCCCGGCCACCTCCTTGATGGCTTGGTCGCAGAAATCGATCAGATCGGGGTGGAAGAGGATGGGCTGGATGCGCCAGATGGTGCTCCATTCGGGATCGGGCAGCCCTCCCTCGCGGGCGAAGCGCTGGCTGGCCTCCACGGCTTCAGCCTTGAGCCGGGCTAGGGCCTGGGCGTCGAGGTGGCGCTGGTCGAGGGTGACGGTGCAGTCGGCCACCACGCTGGTCACGATGCCTGGCTTGGTGACGCACGAGCCGATGGTGCTGACGCCGCCGTTGCGATCGGTGATGCGGTAGATCTCTCCCGCCATCTTTCCGGCGGCCAGGAAAGCGTCCTTGCGCTTGTGCATGGGCGTGGAGCCGGAGTGGGCGGCCTGGCCCTGGAAGCGGATGCTGTGACGCTCCACCCCGAAAGTGCCCAACACCACCCCCAGCGGCAGGCCCATATCCAGCAGCACGGGGCCCTGCTCAATGTGAAGCTCTAGGTAAGCCGCGGCGTTCTTCTGCTCTTTTTGTGCTTCCGGAAAACGGTCAATGTCCACGCCGCAGCGTTGGAGAGCGTCTTCCAGGCGAATACCGTCTTTGTCGCTGCGGTTGCGGTCGGCTTCGATGCTATGTGTGCCCGCAAACGCGGAGGAACCCAGCAGGCTGCGCCCAAAGCGGGCGCCTTCCTCGTCGGCCCAGTCCACCAAGCGGATCGTGACTGGGGGCTTTCCCTGGTATTCGTCGCTGATTCGGCGCAGTACCTCCAGTCCCGCCATCACGTTCAGGCAGCCGTCCAACCAGCCGCCGTTGGGAACCGAGTCCAGGTGGCCCCCTATGAGCAAGGCCTTTTCCGACTCTCCCCTTAACGTAACCCAGTTGTTTCCGGCGGCATCTTGATGAAACTCCACAGGCAGCCCGTCCAGCTTGGACTTAAACCATTCGCGGGCCTTTAGCCAGGTATCAGTCCAGGCCACGCGCTGAGCTCCGTTCTCATCGCCGGTGAGCGCCCTCAGTTCCTTGAGTTCCTGGACTGTGCGCTTCGGGTTCAGCGTGCTCATGTTGTCCTCCAGAAAAAATTTACCCCCCTTTGAGCCCCTGCCGTACAGGGGGGGCGCCGCAAAGCGGCAGGGGGGTGGATTAGCTTATGGGGCTTTCTTGCCGGTAGCCATCTCCCAAACGCTGTAGTCCACTACGCTCTTGGGCGGGTCTTTGCTGAGGATGCCCTGGTCGCGCAGAATCTTGACCGAGCCAGCATACGCGGCCTTGTCGAGAAGTCCGGCCATGCCCTTGAGGGTCGGGCCGGCGTTATACAGCTTGGCAATCTCGGTCATCTGCCAGGTCTGGTGGGCCTTGGCATCGGCGCGGGTGCCCGAGCCCTTGCAGGTATTGCCGCAGGCCGGAAGCACATACTTCTCCACCGTCTCTGCCTGGTTCTTTACCGCATAGTCCCAGCCCTTGAGCGAGGCCCTGAGCAGCTTGGCGGCCACCTGTTTTCCGCTCAAGCCGGAGCCTTTGAAGTTCTTGTCGGAAAGCACCTTCTCGGTGGAGAAAATGAGATCCTCGAGCAGGTTGATGCCTTCGTCGGCCAGGTTAAAAATCTTCAATTTATCGAGCGCAAAGCCAAGGCATCGGCGCGGGTGCCCGAGCCCTTGCAGGTATTGCCGCAGGCCGGAAGCACATACTTCTCCACCGTCTCTGCCTGGTTCTTTACCGCATAGTCCCA
>JAMCQK010000144.1:0-296 GCA_023382135.1 Deinococcus sp. | reverse complement strand
GTGTCCGGGAAGACAATGGACGGGTCGAAGGGATAGGTCACCGCAATCACGTCGGGGTTCGAAACCTTGGGGTCGAGCGAGCTGGTGAGCCCGACCTTGCTAAGTGCGGCCACCGCCGGGTACTCGTTGCCGGAAGGCCAGACGCCGATGCGCTTGCCTTTGAGGTCCGCCAAGCTGTTGATGTTGGAGGACTTCAGCGTAACCAGGGTAAAGCCGGACTTCTGAAACATCTGGGCGATGTGAACTACCGGCAAGCCCTTCTCGCGCGCGGTCAAAAGGTCCGCAATCCAGGTGGT
>JAMCQK010000207.1 GCA_023382135.1 Deinococcus sp. | reverse complement strand
GATGGAACTTCGCGAAAGTATCGAAGATACAGCAAGGCGCGAAACCAAGGAAGAAACTGAACTTGAGATTGGCGAGATGTTTTTGTTTGGTGTTTTTCCGGGCCGGCGTTGTTTTACGAATACCCCAATGGAGCGCAGGTCTATAACGTGTCGGTAGTATGCGTTGCCCGGGACGTGCGAGGAGAAGTAAAGATAGGAAAGGATGAACACGTCGAGTTTGGATTTTTCGGTATCCAAGAATTACCGACACAGGTAAGTCCGCCGGTTAGACCGATATTGAAGAGCTTTGCCAGAGCCTGGTCAGAAGGCAAAGATGTTGACGCCGAGCACGCGTTCAGCCGTCAAACAAGCCGAATACGTTAAAGTAAGCGGGGATGTTGGCGGCCGTAGGGAAGGCCAAGAATCGGGGGAGCATGACGCTAGCCAAGAATAACTCGGAGCACACGAACCCGCCTGGACATGTCACCAAGCTGAGCGATCTCGTCCAGTATCAAGATGGCTCGGTCGTAAGCCGCACACTTTTGAAGCGGGAGTCCGGCTCAGTCACTCTATTTGCCTTCGACCGGTCGCAGGGGCTTAGCGAACACACCGTGCCGTATGACGCCCTGGTTTTCATCTTGGACGGTGAGGCTGAGGTGACCATAAGCGGTCAGGTACATTGCGTGAAGCAAGGCGAGATGATAATCATGCCCGCCAATCAACCTCATGCGCTGAAGGCCGTCACCAGCTTCAAGATGGTTTTAACGATGCTTCGATCATGAGTCGCCGGGGTCTGTTTAACGACCGCATGCAGCCGGCGGTGGGCGTGGTGCGAGGTGGTGGGGCCGCGGCTGATACTTTCCGTTAGGCAAGCCCATTCGGAAGTCGTTGCTATGAATTCCTGGAAGCTGAAAGCTCTTTGGGGTACCTGGATTGCTTCTTTTACGCTTGCGCTGGCATGCATGGTTGTTTTTATTCAAGGGGTTCTCCGGGACAACCGTGCGGGCGAGCCTGTGATTCAGATCGACCTTTCCGCAGTCACCGACTGGGTGTCTGTGCCTTTCCGCGTGTGGGGCAAGGATACGTACACGCTGTTCATAAGCAGCGTGAATCATGATCCGAAGTTTGTCGGGGTTCCGCTAGCAGCCGATTTCGAAGTGGCGATCATAGCCCCGGATGGAAAAGTCTTCCTTCGACAGGTTTACTCCGCAGGCTCGGTCAACCATACATTGCCCAGCAATTATGGGGACAGCAGATTGGGCACGTTGGAGTTGAATGGTCGGCCCTTTCGCCAATGGACCCTGAAGGCGCGGGTCCTGAAGCCGGATCCCCGCTTCAAGACCGCCTATACCGAGGTGAAGTTCTGGAAAAATCGCTACGATCCGGGAATGGGCGGACTCATCAACTATGTGATGATCATCCCAGCCGGCATTTTGCTGGTGCTTGCGTTCTTCACCTCTTTATCGCTGGCGGCAAAAGGACCCAGGGCGCCAGTGTTCATTACCCTGACAGGCGGTGTTATCTTTTGGCGTTTTTTTCTTGCCTAACGTTCCGCGCTGCGGTTGACACCCATCAGCCGGCTGAGCGCGAGCGTAGGACGGCTAGTGGGTTATTACCGCTTGTCTGTCAATCTCAAAACTAGCAGGTCAGTAAGACCGGCAGAATAAAATAAGGAGCAGAAATGACCACGCGTGCGAGGGCCATGTTTGAGGTAAAGAGCTGGGATTAGAAGTCCTATGAGGAGATCGGCGTAAAGGCAAAGCTCGCCCGTACCAGGGCAAACAAGTCCTTTTCCGGGGACATTGAAAGCGAACCGACGGTGGAATACCTGATGGTCTACCGTGAGGACGGCTCCCGGCTCCCACGCAGTGAAAACGCCTTGCTGCGGGCCTGGGGCGCGGTGGAAGCCGTGTTGGTGGAGCACATCCGTGCAGGGGTTACCACGCTGGCCGGGATAGGCCGACGAACCTGGAGGGGGTATAAGGAAATGGCACCCTGCGCAAGCCTGTTGGCAGGGGCGCGTATACTGCCCCTATGGAGGCGGGGGTGCCTATAGCGCTTGCCAGCGTGGTCTCCCCCCTGTGGTGGAAGGTGTTGCTGGGGCTTGCGGTACTGGCCCTGGCCTACTGGGCGGGGCGAGCCGGAAACCGGTTGATCGGCTTTGCCGCCAGGTTTCCGGCGCTGCCGGTCGCAGAAGAGGTGTCCGACGATCTAATCTCCGAGGAGCGGAGCCAGCGCTACTGGCGGCTGGCCGGGCTGCTGTGGTGGGCGGCGGTGGGCCTGGGGGCTTTCTCCTTCCTGGTCCAGGCCTACGGGCTGCCTATCGAACCCTTTGCCACCTGGGGCCGACAGCTTTCGGCCTGGCTGGGGGCCAAGGGGCTTACTGGACTTCTGATTCTGACCCTATTATTCTTGGCCTACAGAGCCATCCCACGACTCCTGGGGCGCATTCCTGTGCCGGTTTCCGTCGAGTTCAGCCGGCAGCAAGTACGCGCCCAGACTCTCAAGGGGGTGCTGGAGACCGTACTTCGGGTACTGGTGATCGCCCTGGGGGGGCTCTTGCTTCTTTCCAACCTGGGTCTAAACGTGACCACCCTGCTCGCGGGGGCCGGGGTAGTGGGCCTGGCAGGGTCGTTTGCCGCGCAGAACCTGATTCGCGACGTGATCAACGGCTTCTTCATCCTGCTGGAAGACCAGTACGGGGTGGGGGATATCGTCAACATCGGCGGCACCGGAGGAGTGGTGGAGCGCTTCAACCTCCGGCTTACGGTACTGCGGGACCTCGAGGGCCGGGTGCATTTCATCCCCAACTCGCAAGTACAGCAAGTCACAGTGATGAGCCGGGACTGGGCCCGCGCGCTGGTGGACGTCTCGGTAGCCTACAAGGAAGACGTGGACCGGGCTCTTGAGGTGGTCCGCGACGAGGTAGAGCAGCTCTACCACGACCCCGGTTGGCGGGACAGGTTCACCGCCGAGGCCCCGCAGGTACTGGGCGTGGACCAGCTCACGGACTCGGCGGTGGTCATCCGGGTGCTCTTCAACACCAGACCCAAGGAGCAGTGGGACGTGGCCCGCGAGTTCCGACGGCGCATTAAGAACCGCCTGGATGCCGAGGGCATCGAGATTCCCTTTCCCCAGACCCAGGTCTGGCTGGCGAGTAAGAGCTGAGCAGTTCCGCCGAGACCATACACCTGCGGGACCCGGTATATTTGCTCCCAGAATCCATTACCATGAACTTTTGGGAGGGGTTGCCCCCTTTCCCTTGGAAGCAAGGAAGCCTGCTCTGCGCCTGGGTGCTTGGGTAGTTGTCATAAAGCATAACCGGGAGTTGGGAAGCCCCCGGTTATGCTGTTTTGTGTTTTTTCTATCGGCATCTTCTCTTGGTGCCAAGGGGCGGAATCGAACCGCCGACACTGCGATTTTCAGTCGCATGCTCTACCGACTGAGCTACCTTGGCAGGCTTGGCACCGCCATGCTCTGGCGGTGCAGGCGGGATCAGGCGTCGGGCTCGATATATCTCAAGGCGCTCAGGCAGGTGGATTCCCTTTTGGTGCTTTCCAATCCTGATACTATTAAACAAGATGTCCGCTTCCACCATAGCCGCTCCTGCCGCCTGCGAGGTTCAACTGGTGCACCCCGAGGCGGTGGAGAAGGCCCGTGCAGCGCTGCCCACGGAGGCCGAAGTTGCCGGGGCCTTGGAACTTCTGAAGGCCAGTGCCGACCCCACCCGGATGCGTATCCTTTTGGCCCTCAGGGCCGCGCAAGAGTTGTGCGTCTGCGACCTGGCCGTGGTGGTTGGCATGAGCGAGTCGGCGGTGTCCCACCAACTCCGCCTGTTGCGCTCAGCCAACCTGGTCGGCCATCGCAAAGAGGGTCGGCACGTGTTCTACCGCCTGGCCGACGCGCACGTGAACTCCATCCTGAACAGCGCCCTCGAGCACTCTAAAGAAACCTGATCCCAGAGCACTGGGGTACCACAGCAACTCTGAGGCTATAGGGGCTTGTCCATAAGTCTAGGTATTCTTAGCTGCGTCAATACCTGTCCAGCCATTTATGTGTTATGCTTCGCTTCATATATATGAACAAACATTCATATATTGAGAACTCAATATCAGAAGACTGTTATGAGCCAGAGCTCTAAAAGCCTGCAGCAAGCCTACTGCTTGACCAAAACCCCCTACTCGGGTGCGGTACTGCGTGGTAAGCTTCGGAGGGGAATGAGCAAGGGTCTAGGAGCCCTCAGCCCTGCTCGAACCAGTCTGGATGGGAACGAACAACTAAAGGAGCCAAGGGAGGTAGTTTTATGGGATTTGACGATCTGCTCGAGAGCCTGTTCGGCCGACACGGGCGCAAAAGGAGCTATGGCGGGAAGCATGGGGGAGGCTACGGTGGGGAACACCACAGTGGTTTTGGCGGGGGCGATCCTTATGGGCAAGGGAGTCCTCCGGTGCGGGTGGTGGTCTGCCCCAACTGCGATGCCGAGAACCCCGCCGATGCCAAGTTCTGCGCCAAGTGCGGCCAGCCCCTGAGGGCCAAAGCCACCACCTGTGCTAAGTGCGGGGTTGAAGTTCCCAAGGGGGCCAGGTTCTGCCCGGAGTGCGGCACGGCGGTCTAGGTGGTTCCGGCTGATTTCGGGAGCACCCGCGCAAAGTGTTCTATCGACAGGAACGTAGGCGGATCACCGAGGCTGACTGCGACTGATCATCTAATGTTTTTTCACACAGGGTGGGCAGGTTCGAGCGAAAGGAGTTTATGCCAAACCGCAGACAAACGCTCAAACTTCTCGGGGTCATGGCGCTGGGGCTGGTGAATGACGGTGTCCTCGCCCAGAGCAAACCTTCAGGGCTGAAGGGATTGGAAGCAGTGGTCTATAAATCCCCTGCCTGTAACTGCTGCGGAGAGTACGCCAACTTCCTCAAGGAGTATGGGGTGAAGGTTCGAGTAGTGCTGCAAGACGACCTCGGCCCGATCAAAGCCCGCTACCGGATTCCTGCTGAGGCCCAGAGCTGCCATACCGTCCATATCGAAGGTTACGTGGTGGAGGGACACGTTCCGCTCGCGGCCCTGCAAAAGCTCTTTCGGGAACGCCCCAAGATTGACGGCATCGCCCTGCCGGGTATGCCTATCGGCACTCCGGGAATGCCCGGCTCTAAGACCGAACCTTACCGCGTGCTAAGCCTTAAAAACGGGCAGCTTACACCCTTCGCCACCTTCTAGTTATGGCGCAAGGTCACGGCCACACCCAGGACAACCGCACCTTACCCGAGGGCCGGTTAAGGTTGGCTTTGGTGCTCACCGGCATCTATTTATTGGCCGAAGTGGTGGGCGGGCTGGTCTTCGGCAGCCTCGCGCTGCTTTCGGACGCAACCCACATGTTCACCGACTTCGCGGCCCTGGTTATCGCCCTGGCCGCCATCCGGCTGGGCAAGCGCCCGGCCGACCCCCGGCGCACCTTCGGCTACAAGCGCTTCGAGATCCTGGCCGCTGCTTTAAACGCCTCAGTCTTGTTTCTGGTCGCCTTCTATATCCTCTTCGAGGCCTACCAGCGCTTGCGGGAGCCAGTCGAGATTCAAAGCCTGCCCATGCTGCTGGTGGCGCTAGGCGGGTTGGCAGTGAACCTGATTGCCGCCCGCCTGTTGGCCGCAGGTAGCGCGGAAAGCCTAAACGTGAAGGGGGCTTACCTCGAGGTGCTCTCCGACCTCTTGGGCTCGCTGGCCGTCATCGCGGGAGCCATTGTCATCTACTTCACCGGCTGGAACTGGGTGGATCCCCTGCTAGCCACTTTGATCAGCTTGTGGATTTTGCCGCGTACCTGGCACCTGCTCTCAGCCAGTGTGAACATCCTGCTCGAGGGAGTACCCGGCGGGATAGATCTGCGTCAGCTCCAAGCCGACCTGGCGGCCCTCCCCGGCGTGCAGGAGGTGCACGACCTGCACGTCTGGGCACTCACCCAGGGGCAGAACGCCATGAGCGTGCACCTGGTGACACAGCCAGAGACGGCCGACCCCGGACTGGTGCAGAAAGCCCAGGAGGTAGCCGGTTCACACGGCATCGAGCACACCACCATCCAGATCGAAGACCGCACGGTGGCCGAGAACGAGAGTGGGGCCCACCGCCTTTAGCAAAAGGAGTTTTGATGAACAGCACCCAACTCGACCTGTCGCTGCTGCTTCCCGGACATCCCGAGGAAAAAGACGCCTGCGTGCACCGCCTGGAGGGTCTCTTGGCTCAGCGTAGAGGGGTGGAGCAGGCCCACCTTACACAGGAGAACGGCAAGGCCCGGCTCTGCCTGCACTACGACCCCGGCTTGGTCGCCCTGGAGGACCTCGAGTGGGCCGCCAGAGAAGCCGGGGCCCTGGTGCAGGAGCGCTACCGCCACGAGACCATGGAGATCACCGGCATGCACTGTGCCGACTGCGCGGGCTCCCTCGAGGGGGTGGTGGGCAGGCTGCCGGGGATGCTGGCGGTGAGCGCCAGCTACGCCACCGAGAAGATGGGCGTG
>JAMCQK010000070.1 GCA_023382135.1 Deinococcus sp. | reverse complement strand
GCTATAGTTTCTTTTTTGCCTTGGCGCTTGCCTGGCCCGCGGGTGAGAGCACAGGTACCGTAGCCGCTCTTTCTCCCGGAGGAAGCTTCCGGAGCATAAAAAGCGCCAGCAGCACCAGCGGGATCGAGACCAGTTGGGTGAGCGTGAACAACCCAATTCCTATCTGGTCGTTCTGGTAGACCTTCCACACCAGTGGATTGAGTCGGAAGGTCTCTTCCAGCACCGAGCGCAGCAGGCTGTACCAGAGCACAAACTGCCAGAACGCGTAACCGAAAGCCCGTTTTTGAGCCAGCCAGCGCAGGGTCAGGAACACCAGAATCAGGCCGATGGCCACTCCGTACCACTGGGTAAGATGCACCGGGCCCCGGACCAAGGCCTCGGGAGCACACTTGTAGACTTCGCTAATGTCGTTGATTCCCGGGCAAACACCTGGAAATCCGCTGGCCGATTTGGGCCAGGTGAAGCCAAAGGGAAATGGCAGAGTAGTCAGCCTGCCGACGGTGTCAGAGCCATTCATAAAGTTTCCCAGCCGGCCCGCGATAATCCCCAGCGCTACTCCCGGCGTGACCGCGTCCAGATAGGGCATGAGCGGTGCCCGGTAACGGCGGCTATAGTAGATGAAGACCAAGAGGCCGCCGATAATCCCGCCGTGGAACGAAAGCCCCCCATGCCAGATATAAAAAATCTCCACGGGGTCTTTCAGATACTGGCTTGGACTGGTCAGCACGTAGCCCAGGCGGGCGCCCACCACGCCCCAGATCACCGCCCAAAAAGCGGTTCGTTCAAACTGGTCCGGGTCGTAGCCCCAGCGTTTCAGGTAACGCTTGGCCCATTCCAGGGCGGCAAAGATGGACAGGGTGAGGAAGAAGCCGTACCAGGCAATGCGGAAGTTGCCGATCTCGATCATGTTGGGATCCATGTAGCCTCCGTGAACAGAAGTTTTGAGAGCAAGGCATGGTCGAAATGTCCTTCCATCACCGGCTGCTGGTCTTTGAGCAGTACGGGGACGCGGAAGGTGTACAACGAAAAGAGAGCGGGGGCGCGGTCGATATCCTGGGTTTCAAATGGAAGGCCCTGGGCCTCGAGGCCCCGCCTCGCCTCCTCACAAAGACCACACCCTTGACGGATCAACAGCGTGTAAGCCATCAGAAAATTGCCCTCAATACCAGAATACCCATAACTAGATGAAGAAAAAATTTGCCCGCCATACCCCCAAGCATCCCCACCAGCGCCCCGTACGCGGCCCGTAAAGCCGCAGCTGGCTTTCTGCCCGAGAACGCCTCGGCCACAAACGCGCCCACAAGCGGCATAAACAGAAGCCCCCACGGCGGGACAATAAAAAAACCCAGCAGGCCTCCGATAAATGAACCCCAGACCCCCGCGCGGCTCGCGCCATAGCGCTTGGCTCCCAGCAAGCCCGCCAGGTTGTCGAGCGCGAACACCAAAAGCGTGAGTACAGCCAGCCAGAGCCAGATGCCGCGGGAAATTTCGGCGAAGCCGGTCAAGATCTCGTGCAACAGCACCCCAGCCAGCACAATCAAGGTAGCGGGCAGTACCGGCACAAAAGTTCCCGCCAGCCCAACGAGCCAGACCACTACAAAAAGCCAGTCGGCCAGCATGTTCACACCCTGTACTCTAGAACGACTGAGCGAAAAGTGCCATGGAATGGTCGGCGCTTTGCTATAAGCTGCCGTAAGATGAGAGTCTGGCTATGAAACTTCAACGCTATTTTCTGACTGGCCTGCTGGCACTACTGCCGCTGGTGGTCACGGTTTATGTGTTGGCCTGGGTCTACGCCTCTTCTTCCGGCATCATCACCGCGCTGCTGCATATTTTTGGCATTGCGCCTCCGGAGTGGGCGCTGCCCTGGCTTCCGGTGGTGGGCATTCTGTTCACCTTTGGGCTGATCGTGGTAGTGGGGATGCTCGCGACCAACATCATTGGGAGGCAGCTTCTGGCATGGCTCGAGCAGGCCGTGCTTCGCTTCCCCGGCGCGGGGTACATCTACCGCTCGGTACGGCAGATCTCCAACAGCTTCTTGGGCCAGCAAGAGGTCAAGTTCTCCCGCGCCGCCCTAATTGAGTACCCCAGAAAAGGCCTTTACAGCCTGTGCTTCGTGATCCAGGAAGCCAGACTCAGGCTCCCCCCCCTACCAGAGGGATACACCGTGGTGCTGGTGCCTACCAGCCCGGTCCCGGCCTCCGGAATGGTGGTGGTGGTACCTTCGAACGACGTAATGCTTCTGGACATTTCCATTGAAGAAGCCCTGCGCTATGTGGTCTCGGCGGGCTTCCTGCTGCCGGAGGAAAAGGCCAAGCCGTTGTTTGTCGCGGGTTCGCCAAACGCTCAAGCTTGAGGCTGGTGTTGAAATTTCAGTGGCGCTGTGAAACAAAGAGTCCCAGGCTCTAATCGGGTAAGGTTTAACCCGAGCTCGGGCACGAGCTACTTACTGGCTCTATTATGGCGCTATAGGCACCCTAGGGGGCGGCGCCAGAGAAGGGTTTCTGTTTTTGGCCCATATCAAGCCCCACAGGTTTTCGCACCTCCTCCCGGCCATGGCCAGAGGACCGAGCCTCTTCCGAAAGGACCGCTCATGAACGCGGAAAGCACAGCACCCAAAATTCCTCTCAAGACCGTTGCTGTCCCCAGCGAGCACGGGGGCTGGGGCTTTACGCTCGAGCCCATTCTGCTCGGGCTCCTGGTGGCCCCCAGCTGGGCTGGGATGGGCCTGGGAGTGGGTGCGCTGGCGGCCTTTTTCACCCGCCACCCGCTCAAGCTCTGGCTGGCGGACACCAAAAAGGGCAGGCGCTTCCCACGCACCTTGCTGGCTATGCGCTTTGCCTTGCTCTATGGAAGCCTGGGCCTACTGGGCTTGGCCCTTGCCTTCACAAAGGCCGAAGGGGCTTTCTGGTGGCCCTTGGTAGCGGCCTCGCCGCTGGTGGGGCTGCAGCTTTGGTTCGATGCCCACAACCGCGGCCGCAACTTGTTGCCGGAGGTCTCGGGAGCGGCGGCCTTGGGCAGCGTGGCCGCCAGCATGGCCCTGGCTGGGAACCAGCAGACCAGCGTGGCCTTGGGGCTTTGGCTGCTGCTGGCGATGCGGGCGCTCGCGGCCATTGTTTACGCCCGCGCACAGGTAATGCGGGCTCGAGGCAGGCCGGTACAACTTGCCAAGGTTTACCAGGTGGAGATTTTTGCCCTTGGGGTCGTGGCGCTTTGCGCCCTCACCGGGCTGGTGCCCTGGTTAAGCGTTTTGGCTCTGGGGCTGCTGCTGCCCTACTCGGCTTACACTTTCTCCAAACCGCCGGTGGCCGCCAAGCTGGTGGGCTGGAGCCAGATGGCATTTGGCTTGCTGGTAGTTCTTCTAACCGCCGCCGGTTACCGTCTTGGTTTATGAGACCACCACGCTAGTTTTTCTCCCGCCGCTCACGCAAAGTTTGCAGCATTCCGGTGGTCAGCACACGGCGCGACATGGCGACAACAAAAACTACGATGGCCGCAGTCTGCGAAAGAGCGGAGGCGACCAGCCACGGCCTCAGCGATGTGTTGCCACTATAGAGCATCCAGGGTTCCAACAAAAGCCGTGAGGCCAAACCAAGGTTCAGAAGAAAGTAGGTCCAGGCCTCGAGGCCCTTTTGGCGCAGCCCGCCTGGCCTCGGCATCATCCAGAACGCGACACCCATGACCATGTTTAAAAAGAACCCCACCAGCCCGGCATGAACGTGCGCGGAGCGAAAATAGCCCGCCAGCAAAGGCCAGATGTAAAAAGCGGTGCCAGAAAGTACCGTGTAGAGCAGGTAGATAAAAGAGGTTCGGATAAACAGAAACTGGTAGTACTGCATGTTCCCCCCATTTAACAAGGAGAAGCCCATGACAAAAATCCCCCGCGAACAAACCGGACGTATCTGGCAGGGCCAGGGCGTGGATGTCATTCGTAAAACACTTGCTCCGGGTGGCAGCATTCCGGCGCATTCGCATCCGCAGAAAAACGTGCTGGTGATCTTAGTACGGGGAGAGCTGCGGATAAAGCACAATGATTCAATCAATCTCACTGCTGGAGAACTGGCAACTTTTCCCGGCGATATCCAAGTAAGCCTGCAGGCGGGACAAGCCGGAGCGGAGTTTTTGGTCTTCTTACTGAACCACGGGAATTAGCGCCCCGGCGGCAGCACCGTGACGGTGTCGCCAGGGGAAAGCGGGGTCGAAAGACCCTGCAAGTAGGCGGCGTCACGCCCGTTTACCAGCAGGGTCCAGCCTGGCCGGAAGGTCCAGAGGGTGTCCGCTTCCATCCAGTGGCCTTGTTCGTGCGTGGAGGGGACCGGCTCGAGACCCACTTCGCGCAAGGCGGGCAGGTAGACCAGGGCTTTTTCGACCGCCTCACACAGCAGCCCGGTCTCGAGATGCACACCAAGACGTTCCGGCAGCGCCTCGTAGGCGAGGCCAAGGGCCTCGAGGTCTACCTCCAGACTCCCCGCGCCCAGCACCAGGGCCGAATGAAACCCGTTCCGCATCACTTCCTGCTGTGCAGCCAAGTACCCCTGCCAAAACCCCAGCCTGCTAGCGGGCACCACCTCGGCAAAGAACCCGAGCACCAGCCCGAACGCCAGCCCTACATAGTCTTCCGGCACATGCCGCCTTTCCGGCCCATGCCCCGCGTGCACCTGCCCGGTGCGGTAAAGCTCGCGCGCGAACTCGGCGCTGGTATCCACGCCAATAGTGCGCGCCAACCAGCCGCCAAAGAACTGGCGGCGGATGCGCAGTTGTTCTTCGCTCAGGCGCCCCTGCCACCCGAGCACCGCATGTGTTTCATCGAAATCGGAAAGGTGTTGGTACACCCTCCGCACCCAGGATGCCGAGCGCTCCAACAGCGCTTCCGTGTCCTCGCGCATGTGCCTTTTGGCCCGCGCGTCCAGGCCCACAAACGCCAAGTAGCGGCCAAAGGCGGCTTCGGGCGCAGCCGGCAAATGGAAGAGTTCTTTTTCAATCTTGGTCACGGGACGCTCCCCAGTACAAGTCTGCACCACCGGGGAGGGTCAGGCGTCCCGGCTCCACATGGCCTAGCATGGGTACATGCCTGTTTCCCGAACTGGAAAAGCCCTCAAGCAGTCGGACGTTACTAAGTTGTTTCACTCGAAGCTGGTTTCACTGGAACAAGCCGCAGCGCTGGTTCAGAGCAATTCACGCGTCTACGTCTCCGGCAACGCGGCGACCCCCGCGCCCTTGCTTAAGGCGCTCGCCATGCGAAAGTCTGAGCTGCAAAACGTCGAACTGGTGCACCTGCTCCAGCTGGGCGAAGACCCTTTTGTGGCCCCCGAAATGGAGGGGCATTTCCGCAGGCGCTCTTTGTTTGTTGGCCCCGCCGACCGCGAGGCCGTGAACACCGGCCGGGCCGATTACGTGCCCATCTCGCTTCACCAGGTTCCTTGGCTTTTCAAGCGCGGGGTCCTGCCGCTCGACACCGCGCTGGTGCAAGTGTCCCCGCCCGACGAGTACGGCTTCGTAAGCCTAGGGGTAGAGGTTGTTGCCAGCAAGGCCGCCGTCGAAAACGCAAAACAAGTAATTGCGCTGGTAAACCCTCGGATGCCGCGCACTCTGGGCGACAGCTTTTTCCACCTCTCAAAAATCATCGCCGCAGTGGAAATGGATATGCCGCTGCCGGTACTTGAGAGAAAAGGTTTTGGCGAAGTCGAAGCGCAAATTGGCCGACACACCGCCAGCTTGATTGAAGATGGCGCCACCCTGCAGCTTGGCATTGGGGCGATACCGGATGCCGTACTTGCATCGCTCGAAGGACGCAAAGACCTTGGCATCCACACCGAGATGATTTCCGATGGCCTGGTGGAAGGCCTCGAGAAAGGCTTCATCACCTGCGCCAAGAAGAGCCTGCACCCAGGGAAAATTGTGGGCACATTTGTGCTCGGGTCCGAGCGGCTTTACGGCTTTGTCAACAACAACCCGCTATTCGAGCTGCGGCCATCCGACTACGTCAATAACCCTTTCGTAATCTCCCAGAACCAGAAAATGGTGGCCATCAACTCTGCCTTGGAAGTGGACCTGACCGGCCAGGTCTGCGCCGATTCCATTGGCACCCAGATTTACAGCGGTTTTGGCGGACAACTGGACTTTATGCGCGGCGCGGCTGCCAGCGAAGGTGGCCGGGCAATAATTGCGCTTCCTTCAACCGGCAAAAAAGGCATCATCTCGCGGATTGTGCCAACGCTCAAGACTGGCGCGGGCGTGGTGACTACCCGGGCTGATGTGCACTGCGTGGTCACCGAGTACGGCGTGGCGGATCTGTTTGGCAAGAGCCTGCGCGAACGCGCAAAAGCGCTAATTGAGATTGCCCATCCCAATTTCCGCGAGGAGTTGGCCAAAGCCGCCTGGGAGCGGGGATTGTTGTCCAAGAGCCATCCCGCTGCGACAACCGAGGCACACCCGCAAACGTTGTGAGAGCCGGATAGTGCCCTTCCGAGTCATCACAAGCAACCCTATCATCCCGAATACTTTTCCGTGTCATCCGGGAAACTCTTCCGTGTCATC
>JAMCQK010000128.1:1660-6667 GCA_023382135.1 Deinococcus sp. | reverse complement strand
TCCTGCCGCGCCGGCGTACCGGCCTTAACGCCCAGCAGCAGCGCAAGCTGTCCCGCACCATCAAACGGGCGCGCATGCTGGGGCTTCTCCCCTTCGGCGAGAAGCTTGTAAGGAAGTAGGGGGGGGTGAGCCATGAAAGTCATTTTGCTTGAACCCCTCGAGAACCTGGGCGACGTGGGCGCGGTAGTAAACGTCAAGTCTGGCTATGCGCGCAACTTCCTGCTTCCCCGCGGGTTTGCCGCCCTGGCCACCGACTCCAACCTAAAAGCTTTGGAGGCTAAAGTTCGCACCCAGGCAAAGCGGGCCGCCGAACGCAAGGTGGAGGCGGAAAAACTGAAGGAAATTCTTGAGCCCATTACCCTCAGCTTGCCGGTAAAGGCGGGGGAGTCGAAGATCTACGGCTCGGTGACCGCCCGCGATGTTGCCGACCGCCTCGAGGCCCTGCACCAGATCAGCATCGACCCTAAGCGCCTTGCCCTCCCCAAGCCCATCAAGGAGCTTGGTGAGTACGCGCTCACCTACAAGCCGCACCCCGAGGTGCCGGTTGCCTTGAAGGTGAGCGTGGTGGCTGATAAGGACTAGTTAACACGTTGCCTCTGGCTGGGCGACAGTTGTCGCCCAGCCACTTTTTATATCATCTTGAGCCTGCCGGCCGGTTCCCCTACGGAACCCGCCCCGTAGGGCCTTTTGTTGATTTCCTGCTAGCCGAGCAGGGCGCCCACCAGCATGAAAGAGATGAAGGTGGCCCCCGCCGCAACCAACAGGGTTATCCAGACCTTGCTGCTTTCCGTCATGTTCATGCTGGACTGAATGGCCAAGTAGGCAAAGTAAACGTTGGCCGCAAGCGTCGCCAAAAGTACCGCGGGTACCAGGAGCAGGCCAACAATGGTGACAACCAACACCAGAACCAACAGCGACGACACCACGGAAATAGGTCCCCAGAAAAGCGAAAAGGAGTAGGCCACCTGGTCCAGCGTGCCCGTCCCGCCCTGTCCTTTGCCAAAGGCGTGGACCACGTAGGTGAACACCAGAAAGCCAATCACCGCGGTCGCCACCCCGGCAACAAAGCCCATTGGCCCCCTGGGCAAAGCGCCCACCAGGCCGGAAACGGCCGCGCAAAGCGCCACATAGACGAGCGCCTCGCGGAGCGTGCCCTTGTTTTCAAACTGCTCAAAGGTGGCCGCTTTGGGTTTCTGTAAGACTTGTATGCTCTGGCTGATCATTTCGGAAATGCTTGGCGGTTGAGACATGATGGCATCCCTCCAGTTGGCCCTTTAGCCAAAACCAGTGTAGCCCGAATGCCGGTGTTGGGGCCACAGTGTAATTTCGTTCAGCCTTGGGGCGCCGGCTAGGGCTATGCTAATACCGTGGACGGGGACTTTTCCTTTCTGGTCGAACGGCTGGGCTACATGCCCTACGCCGGGGCTTGGGAGTACCAAAAGAAAGTCCATGCCGAGGTGGTGTCTGGCGCCCGCCCTCCTACTCTAATCCTGCTGGAGCACCCCAGAACTATCACGCTGGGAAGGGCCGCCGCCGGAGAGAACATGCTCTACCCGGAAGACTGGTACCGGATGAATGGATTGGAGGTCCACCACGTGGAACGCGGGGGAGACGTCACTTACCACGGCCCAGGGCAGTTGGTCGGTTACCCAATTTTCCCGGTCGAGCGCCGCGTGCGCGACTTCTTGCGCCAACTCGAGAAAGTGATTATCCGGGTTGCGGAATCTTACGGCATAGAGGCCTACCCCACACCGGGCTACGCCGGGGTCTGGGTGGGGGATGAAAAACTGTGCGCTTTCGGCGTCGCTGTCAAGCAAAGCGTCGCGCTGCACGGCTTCGCGCTCAACGTGAACACCAATCTGGACGACTTTAATCTGATTATCCCTTGCGGCATCCGGGACAAGGGCGTGACCTCGTTCAAGAAGCTGCTGGGACGCGAGCTTTCTCTCGCTGAAGTTGCCGATAAAGTAGTAGTTGCATTCAATGCGGAGTTCTCCGCCAAGGTGGAAGCGTGAACGAAAACCTCAAGATCGTCCAGCTTGAAGACTTTCGCAGCGGCGGGCTAATCGAGCTCAAGGTTGTCGATGGCGGCGTCGCGACGGACCGCCCCGAACCGGTTGACCGGAATAAACCCAGCTGGCTCCGGGCGACCATTCCTACGGGACCGAACTATTCGCGTCTCAAAGAAATGACCACCCGCCTGAAGCTTTACACCGTCTGCCAAGAGGCCGTGTGCCCGAATATCGGCGAGTGCTGGGACGCGGGCACCATGACCATCATGGTGCTGGGCGGCATCTGCACCCGTGCCTGCAAATTCTGTGCGGTGGACACAGGAAATCCAAAGGGGTGGATTGACCCCCTCGAGCCCTTACACGTGGCCGAGGCGGTCTCGGAGCTGAAGCTCAAGTACGTAGTGCTCACCGCGGTGGACCGGGACGATTTACCCGATGGCGGCGCGGCGCACTTTGCTGAAGTTGTGCGCCAGATTAAATCGCGCGACGCTGCCGTCAAGGTCGAAACGCTCACCGGGGATTTTCAGGGGAATTTAAAAGACGTCGAGACCGTGACGGATTCGGGCGTGGACGTGTTCGCACACAACCTCGAGACCGTCCGCCGCCTCACACCCAAGGTCCGCGATCCACGCGCCACCTACAACCAGACCCTCGCGGTACTTGAACACGCCAAGAAGTACCGGCCAGAAGGCATGCTGACCAAATCCAGTCTGATGCTTGGCCTGGGCGAGGCCGACGAAGAGATCCGCCAGGCGATGAAAGATCTGCGCACGGCCGGGGTGGACATCGTGACTTTTGGCCAGTACCTGCGCCCCACCAAACACCACCTGCCCGTTGAGCGCTATGTGACTCCAGAGGAGTTTGCCAAGTACCGGGAGTGGGGCTACCAGGAAGGCTTTATGGAAGTGTTCTCCGGCCCTTTGGTACGGAGCTCTTACCGCGCGGAGAAAGTATTTTTTGATGCAGCCGGCAGCTAGTCTCGCACCTATGCTAACCGCCCCCCCCGGCTTTGCCGTCCCCCCTACGCCGTGTGGGGGGTAAAGGAGGAAGATGTCGGAGCCGGCAACCAAGCCTAAATCGCGCGCTCGTGGGCGCGCCCTGGCCTGGGGCGATGCTATCTGCATCCTGGTGTTTGCCGTTGTTGGCCTCCAGACCCACAAGGAAGCGGTTTCTTGGGCCGGAGTGGCGCGCAACGCCCTGCCTATCTTGCTGGTGTGGTTTTTGGTTGCTGCTTTCCTGCGCACCTACACCCGGCCCACCTGGCGCAACCTGCTCCTTACCTGGGCCATCGCCGTGCCTGCCGGGGTCTGGCTGCGCTTCATGGTGCTTTCCAAGCCCTTTGGAGCGGGGTTCTTTGTGTTTCTGGCCGTGACGCTCGTTTTCACCTTGTTTTTTTTGCTCGCGTGGCGCCTTCTCGCACAGATACTTTTTCGAATCCGCTACGCCCGTTTCTAAGGCCGCTGTCTCTTGGCAATCCCGTAACCAGGCCTTGAGTGAGCTGTTGCTTTCGATGGGCTGCGCTGGCATCCACCGCCTATGCCTTACTGTTGGGGCACGAGAGGCTGCAACAGAACACGCTAGCGGCGCATAAAGTGGTTCAAGCATCGGGCCCGGTGGTTTCTGGATGTCTTACTACGGCCCTGGCAGGGGTTAAACTTTCATTATGCGAACGAACGTCGCGGGCGCCTCACCTTATGAGCCTATCGTGGGCTACTCCAGGGCTGTCCGGGTTGGGCAGTACGTACACGTGGCGGGCACTACCGCTACAGGGCCGGACGGCAGGATTGTTGGCGAAGGAGACGCCTATATACAGACGGTGCAGGCTCTTAGGAATATCGAGGCCGCGCTGGAGAAAGCAGGCGCGCAGATGGAACACGTGGTGCGGACGCGCATTTACGTGGTGGACATTTCCCGCTGGCAGGCGGTGGGAAGAGCACACGGGGAGTTCTTTGGCCGGATAAGGCCCGCGAGCACTATGGTTCAAGTGGCCGGGCTAATTGACCCGGCTATGCTGGTGGAAATCGAAGTAGACGCCATCATCGCGGAGGATGTATGAAAGCCGCGTTCATTGGCCTGGGCGCCATGGGCTACCCCATAGCGGGCCACCTGGCAAAGAAGTTTCCCACTTCGGTCTGGAATAGAACCTTTAGCAAGGCCGAGACGCACGCCAAGCAGTACGGTTCGCAGGCGGTGCATTTTAACCAGGTAGCCGCTGCCGATGTAATCTTCTCCTGCGTTCCGGTTTCCAGGGATGTGGACAATTTAGCGCAAGAGCTTTTGCCCAAACTGCGCGCCGGGACCATCTGGGTGGACCATACCTCGGGCGAGCCCGAGTTGGCGCGCAAGACCGCCGCCATGCTGGCGGAAAAGGGTGTTCGCTATCTGGATGCGCCGCTTTCCGGCGGAGTGGCGGGGGCCGAGAAAGGCCTGGTGACGGTGATGGTGGGGGGAGCAGAGGAGGGCCTCGAGGCCGTCCGCCCCCTGCTGGAAACCTATGCCGCGAAGATTGTCCACGTGGGCCCGGTGGGCGCGGGCCACGCCGTCAAGGCCATCAACAACGGCTTGCTGGCGGCGCACATTCTGCTGCTGGCGGAAGGGTTATCGGCGCTGGTTAAACAGGGCGTGAGCGGAAAGCTGGCGCTTGAGGTAATTAACGCTTCTTCGGGCCGCAGCAACGTTTCCGAGAATTTGTTCCCGGCGCGCGTTATCACAAGGGCGTTTCCGCGGACATTCGCGCTCGGTCTTTTGGCCAAAGATTTGGGCATTGCCATGAGTGTCTTGCAGCAAGCGGCCGTGCCAGCGCCCCTGCTCAGGCTCACACGCGAAATTTACCAGCTGGCGGCGTTGGAGTTGGGCAAGGATGTGGACCATGTGGAGGCGGCCATAGAAACGGGCGTAGCGGATTCGAAAAAGTATCTGTGCGAGAAGGCGCCACGCGAGCAAAAAAAACAAGGTGAAAACGAGCGTCACGGCCAGAAACACAAAGAACCCCGCT
>JAMCQK010000128.1:0-1650 GCA_023382135.1 Deinococcus sp. | reverse complement strand
GGCCGTGCCAGCGCCCCTGCTCAGGCTCACACGCGAAATTTACCAGCTGGCGGCGTTGGAGTTGGGCAAGGATGTGGACCATGTGGAGGCGGCCAAACTGGCAGAGCGCTGGGCCGGGGTGGAGATCAGGTAGGCGTGGTCGCCGAGACCGCCGAGCTTAGGGGGCTGCTGGTCCTTGAGCCAGAACCCTCGGGTGAGCAGGGGCCAACAAGCTCCTTGACCTGCCGGCTTGAAAAGCCTATTCTGGGTGTTCGCGCCTGGCAGGCAGTTGAGGAGCAGCCAAACATTGGTTTGGTCTTTGAAAGAGATTGGTCGTGATTATTCGCCCATTTACCCAGCAGGATTACCCCGCCATCGCCGAGATTGCGAATGCGGTCTACCCGGACTACCCGACAACCTCCGAGGAGCTCCGCCACCGCGACCAAAGCCGGGAGCCGAAGATCAAGTGGGGCCGCTATCTGGCTTTGGTGGACCAGGTTCCTGTTGGGTTCGGAATCTACGGCCAGGATATGGCCATGTACCATCCCCACAAGTTCTGGCTGGAAATTCAGGTGCTCCCGGGGTGGCAGGGAAAGGGTGTGGGCAGGGCGCTCAACGCGGTGCTCGAAGAGGCGCTGAAAGAACACCGGGCAGCCGCCGTCCGGACAGGGGTGCGCGAGGACTTTGCCCGCTCCCTGAGGTTCGTGCAGGATAGGGGTTACCGGGAAGAGCAGCGTGCATGGGAGTCCAGGCTCGATCTGGCAAGCTTTGATCCCGCGCCGTATGCGGGCCTCGAGGCCGGGCTCCTGCAGCAAGGAATAGAAATCCGGTCTATGCGAGAGCTGGAACAAGGCCCCCAGCGGGACCGCAGGCTCTACCAGCTTGAACTGGCCGTAGACCGCGACATGCCCCAGCCCGAGGCCTTCACCGAATACAGCTTCGAAACCTTTCAAAAGAACGTCTTACAGCATCCAAGGTTGATACCGGAAGCTTATCTGGTGGCGCTCAAGGGAGACGAGTACATCGGCGTGAGCACGCTCTGGGGCAGCCGCGAGAAGAACGATCTTACCAATGGCGCCACCGGCACACTGCGCGCCTGGCGCAGAAAGGGAATAGCGCTCGCCATGAAGGTCAAGAACATTCTCTGGGCCAAAGCGGCGGGCTTTCCAGAGATCAAGACTTGGAACAACTCAATCAACCGGCCCATGCTTGCTATCAACGAGCGCCTGGGTTTCGTCAAACAGCCTGCCTGGATAGGCTTTATCAAGGAGCTGGGAGAACCATGAACCAGAGCCTGGGCTTCAAACGCCAGCCCTCGCCGATCCGCTTCGTCAAGAACCTGGGGCCGGCGGAACGGCGGAATGACGCTTGTTTTGGTGAAATATTCCACCCGGAGAATCTAGCCTGAGGAGAACCCGTGCCGGTTACGATTCGCACTTTTGCCGAGAACGACTACCCCGCCATTGCCACGATCTTCAACGCGCTCTGGCCCGACGAGGCCAAGACTGCCGCCGGCCTGCGCCTAAGCGACCAGAACCGCGGCCCCGGGTGCAAGCATGGCCGCTTCATTGCCGAGATGGACCGCCAGGTTGTGGGGGTGGCCGAGTACACCCAGTTTGAGGGCATGTACCACCCGCGGAAGTTCGGGGTTTACCTTGGCGTGCGCTATTC
>JAMCQK010000066.1 GCA_023382135.1 Deinococcus sp. | reverse complement strand
AGATTGAGGATCTTCGTGCCATGGAGATCATCGAAGAGCTTGAACCATCGCGCCGGGGTCCCTATGGCGGCTCGTTTGGCTACCTGGCCTACGACGGGCACATGGACGTTGCGCTCACGCTGCGAACCTTTGTAATTGCGGGCGGCGAGACTCATGTTCAAGTGGGCGCAGGCGTGGTCGCGGACTCGGTGCCATCAACCGAATACCAGGAATGCATGAACAAGGCGGGGGCGCTGTTGAAAGCGGCAAAGCTGGCCCAGGAGGGACTATGAGGGTTGTCGGATGTGGGCTGTGGGTCGTGGGAGAGAACCAATGATCAAAACCGATGTTTCTCTGGGAAGCGTCCACCGGCTTGAGATTTGGCGAGATGGGCTGGAATTGGCCAAGCAAATATATACCATCACGAAAACTTGGCCGAAAGAAGAGTTGTATGGGCTGGTCAGCCGGGCACGAAGATCCTCAATCTCAATACCTTCGAATATCGCAGAAGGCGTCGGAAAAGCCTCTCGAAAGGAGTTGGCTCGGTTTGCTCACATCGCTTTGGGCTCCGCCTATGAGCTCGAGACGCTTTTGCGGCTCGCCAGTTCGCTGGGATATAGTCCGGAAGAAACGGTTGCTTTAGTCCAAAAGAGCTTGAACAGGCTTACGAGGCGGAAATCCGCGTTTATTCGTAAAACGGCATCCGACAGCCCGGAGCCGCAGCCCAGAAAACCGGAGAGCGACCATGAAAATTTTGGTAATTGATAACTACGACTCTTTCACTTATAACCTGGTCCAATACCTTGGTGAACTCGGGGCCGGCCTCACCGTGTGGCGTAACGATCAGTTCAAGCTTGAAGACGTCGAAAAATTGGACCCCGATGGCATCGTAATCTCGCCCGGACCCTGCACACCAAAGGAAGCCGGGCTATCGGTCCCGCTGATTCAAAAGTACGCGCCCAAATACCCAATACTCGGTGTATGCCTTGGACACCAGTCCATCGGCGAAGCGTTTGGCGCGAAGGTTGTTCGTGCAAAAATTGTAATGCATGGCAAGACCAGCCAGATTCATCATGATGGTTCAGGCGTTTTTCGAGGATTATCGGAGCCCTTTACCGCCACGCGGTATCACTCGCTGGTGGTCGAGGACTTGCCACCGGACCTTCGGGTAAACGCCTGGGTGGACGAGGCGGGCGGGCGCACGGTGATGGGCCTCGAGCACGCCCGCTACCCAACTTTTGGCGTTCAGTTCCACCCAGAATCAATCCTCACCCAGTCCGGCAAAAAACTTCTTTCCAACTTTCTCGAACACCGCCAGAAGACCTCGGTTGGCTGAAGGCTATGATCTCGGTTATAGTCCCCACCCACAACCGCCGGGAGATGCTCGAGAAGAAACTTCGAACTTTGGAGGAACAGCCCGGAGAGTTTGAAACCATCGTAGTTGCGGACGGCTGCACCGACGATACGCTGCGCTTCCTCGAGGACTACCATCCACCCTATTCATTGCAAGTCCTGCAAACTGAAGGGCGCGGAGCAGCCTTTGCCCGCAACCGGGGGGCGGAAGCAGCCAAGGGAGAAATTCTGCTGTTCTCGGATGATGATGTAGTTCCCGGCGCTGGCTGGGTTGCCGCCCATCAGCAAGCCCATGCTTCGCCCCGAGCGGTGGCGGTGGGACGATTGCTGCTGCCATCCAAACTCAGAAATTGTGGGGCTGCCGAACTGCCGGGGCCGCTGGTGTTTTGGTGGAACATCACCGGCAACAACACCAGTTTGCCCAAAACACTTTTTGACCAAGTGGGCGGTTATGACGAGAGCTTCAGCGGCTATGGTGGGGAAGACCCGGACTTGGGCTATCGCCTCATCAAGAGCGGAGCCAGGCTGGTTTTTGTGCGGCGGGCCGAAGCCATCCACGAAGCCTGGGACTACCCGTGCCAGGCATTGAAGAAGGCGCGTAAGGCCGGGGAGGCCCATATGCGGGTGTGGCGGAAGCACGGCGATCCCCGCATCGCCTGGGCCCTGGGGGTGCACCCAGCGGTGCTGGTGCTCAAGATGGCGACTTTGCCCTGGACGAAGGGGTTGTTGGGCGGCCGGGGGGATGGCGAACTGGCCTATGCCTGGGGAGCCTGGAGCGCTCGCCATGATTAAAATCTCAATCATCGTGCCCACCCACAACCGCCTGGAGCTGCTTCGGCGCAAACTGGAGGCCCTCGAGGCCCAAGACTTGCCCCCAGAACGCTTCGAGGCGGTGGTGGTGGCCGATGGGTGTGGGGACGGCACACGAGATTTTCTGGCGATGTATCGGCCCGGTTACGCGCTCAAGTGGCTAGAGACCCCCGGTCTGGGAGCGGCCTCTGCCCGCAACCGCGCGGTGGAACAAGCGGAGGGGGAGGTTTTACTGTTTTCCGACGATGACGTGGTGCTCGAGCCCAATGCCCTGAGGATTCACCTCGAGGCCCAGCAGACCCCGGCGGTCTGTATGGGCGCCTTTCGCTACGAAACCGGGGAGGTGTGGCAGCCTGTATTCCGCCGAGGCCAACCGCACTGGGTCGGATTGGGCTGTGCCAACACCAGCGTGCCCGCCGAGGCCTTTCGCGTGGTAGGGGGGTTTTGGGAAGACCTCGAGGGCTACGGCGGGGAAGACCTCGAGCTGGGCTACCGCCTGCATCATTACGGGTTGCCGTTTCGCTACCTTGCCGAGGCCAGGGGTATACACGCCGGAGGCCCATCCATGGCTGATTTGAGCAAGGCCCACTCGGCGGGGCGGCAGGCCATGCACATCTATCTACACCACCGCAACGCGGCGTTGGGCCTCGAGTTGGGCGTTCACCCCGCGCTTTTGCACGTCAAAATGGCCGTGCTGCCCTGGACCAAACGCCTGCTGGGGCCTCGTGGTGACTACGAGCTTGCGTATGCCTGGGGAGCCTGGGCCGCCAGGCACGAGGACCTGCCGGGATTTGCGTCGCACGGTGCTGAGGACCCCCCCGCCTCGCCTAAAGACAGCGGGGGCGAGGATGGGTCATCGTAGACTTTGGATCAGCCCATGGATGAACTGAAGAAAGCTTTATCCGGCGAAACCTTATCGCAGCCAGAAGCGCACGCGCTGATGACGCGTGTGATGCAGGGTGAGCTCACCCCCGCCCAGGTTGCGGGCGTGCTAATGACCCTGCGCACCCGCGGCGAGACGGCGGAAGAGATCGCGGGATTCGCCAAAGCCATGCGAGAAGCGGCGATCCCAGTCAGGACTTCCAGGAAGCCGCTGTTGGACATCGTGGGCACGGGCGGCGTGGCCCCAGACGCCTTTAACATCTCCACCACCGCGTGCTTTGTGGCTGCTGCCGCAGGCGTGGCCGTGGCCAAGCACGGCAACCGCGCGGCCTCGAGCAAGTCCGGCTCTTTTGACCTGATCGAGGCCCTGGGCATCAAAATAGATCTGCCCGCGGAAAAGGTGGCAGAGGCCATCGAGACCATCGGCCTTGGGTTTATGTTTGCGCGCAGCCACCACCCGGCCATGCGTTTTGTCGCTCCGGTTCGCGCGGAGCTGGGCGTTCGCACCGTGTTCAACTTGCTGGGCCCGCTCACCAACCCCGCGTTTGCAACACACAATCTGGTGGGTGTTTCCAGCCCGGCGCTGCTGGAGACGTTTGCGCGGGTGCTCGGGGCCCTGGGCTCCGAAGCGGTGATGGTGGTTCATGGCGAGGGCGTGGATGAGCTGGTCTTGGGCCCAAGCCTGGTGGCGGAGTCCAAGGGTGGCGAGCGTAAAAACTACACGCTCTGCCCCGAAGAGGCAGGCCTCAGCCCCGCTCCCTATTCCGCGCTTACCGGTGGTACGGCGGCGGAAAACGCGGTGACGGCGCGCGCTATCCTTTCTGGCAAAGAAAAAAGCCCCAAGCGGGACGCGGTAGCCTTGAACGCGGGGGCGGCGCTTTATCTGGCCGGAAAGAGCAAGACCATCAGGGAAGGGGTCGTTCTGGCGCAGTCGGTTTTGGATTCAGGGGCGGGCCTCGAGGCCCTTGAGAAACTCGCTAAATTCACCCAACAGGCCTGATCGTTGCTCACCAACTGCCCGCGTCCACCTAGCCGGTGGCAATAAACCTTAGCGCCATTAACATCCCCACCAAGCTGGCCCAGAACAAATACGGCCCCACGTGCTCCGGGGGGTTTTTGAGGCTCCCCCTGAGCCAGCCGCCTTGCTCCAAGCCCCCCACAAAATGCAGCAGTGTTGCGGTAAAAACGCCGTAGGTCAGGTGTAGCCCGCCGGGCCTGGTGCGCGAGACGAATGGCGAAAGAAGCTCGAACAGCACCAGAAAAATTGCCAGCCAGGCCAGCCCCCGGAAAAAACCAAACTGCCCCGCCGAGGGCTCCCGAAAGAGCAGGCGAAAGCCTGTAAGCCAGAAAACCACCAAGCCCGCCACCAGCCCGTAGGCCGCCAAGTCGCGCACCAAAAAAAGGCTCACCAAACTAATCTAAACCATGCTCACTAAATATGCCACTTTCCGCGTCCTGGACGCCACATGTTATACTTGTGGGGTGAGCAAAAAAGACCAATCAACCTACGACGCATCCGATATCAAGGTCCTCAAAGGCCTCGAGGGCGTCCGCAAACGCCCCTCGATGTACATTGCCGGAACCGGCACCGACGGCTACCACCAGCTGCTCTCAGAAATCATGGATAACGCGGTGGACGAGGCCCTGGCGGGCTTCGCCAGCGAAATCCTGGTCACGCTTCACGCAGACGGCTCGGCCTCGGTGGAAGACAACGGCCGCGGCGTTCCGGTGGACGTAATGAAGTCCGAAGGCCGCTCGGCGGCGGAGGTCATCTATACCGAGCTCCACGCGGGCGGCAAGTTTGAAGAAGGCGCCTACAAAGTCTCCGGCGGCCTGCACGGGGTGGGCGCCAGCGTGGTGAACGCACTGACCGATTGGATGATTGTCGAGGTCTTCCGCGAGGGCAAGCACTACCGCCTCGAGTTCGCCCGCGGGCGGGTCACCCAGCCCGTGAAAGAGGTGGGCGCCGCCCCCAAAGGCAAACGCGGCACCAGGGTCCGGTTCCTGCCGGACGCCACCATTTTCGAGCCGGGCATGAAGTTCGAGCACAGCCGGGTGCGCAAGCGCATGCGCGAGGTCAGTTTTTTGGTGGCGGGCCTCAAGCTGGTGCTCAAGGACGAGAAAACCAGCAAGGAAGAAACCTTCCTCGATAAAGGCGGCGTGGCCTCCTTCGCCAAGGCGCTTACCGAGGGAGAAGAACTGCTCTACGAAAAACCGGTGCTACTTTCCGGTTCACTGGACGCGGTGGAGCTAGACGTGGGCCTGGCGCATACCCGGGGGTATAACTCCGAACTGGTTACCTACGCCAACATGATCCCCACGCGCGATGGCGGCACCCACCTTTCCGGCTTCAAGACCGCCTACACCCGCGCCATCAACCAGTACGCCAAGAAGGCGGGGCTGGTCAAAGGAGACCTTTCCCCCACCGGCGACGACCTGCTGGAAGGGGTGTTTGCGGTCATCTCAGTCAAAATTCCCCAGCCGCAGTTTGAGGGCCAGACCAAGGGCAAACTCCTGAACCCGGAGGCTGGCAGCGCAGTGAGCCAGGTGGTTTACGAAAAGCTTTCCGAATACCTGGAAGAAAACCCCCGCACCGCCAAGCTGATCTACGAAAAAGCCCTGCGCGCCGCGCAAGCCCGCGAGGCCGCCCGCAAGGCGCGCGAGCTGGTGCGCCGGGCCAATCCGCTGGAATCCGACGACCTTCCCGGAAAACTGGCCGACTGCCAGTCGGAAGACCCCGCCGAGGCCGAGCTGTTCATTGTGGAGGGGGATAGCGCCGGGGGTTCCGCCAAGATGGGCCGCGACCGCAAATTCCAAGCCATTCTGCCTTTGCGCGGCAAGATTTTAAACGTGGAGAAAGCGGGCCTCTCTAAAGCCCTGAAGAACGCCGAGGTGCGGGCCATGGTGGCCGCCATTGGCGCCGGGATTGGCGGCGCCGAGGACCAGGCCCACTTTGATATTGAGAGCCTGCGCTACCACAAGATCATCATCATGACCGACGCCGACGTGGACGGCTCGCACATCCGCACGCTGCTGCTTACCTTCTTCTACCGCTACATGCGGCCCATTGTGGAGCAGGGCTACTTGTACGTGGCCCAGCCTCCCCTGTACAACCTGAAGGTGGCCAAGAGCAAAAAGGGCGAATACATCTTTAACGAAGAAGCCCTGAAGAAAGAACTGGCCAAAGTGGGCGACAAAAACTACGAGCTCCAGCGCTTCAAGGGCCTGGGCGAGATGAACGCCGACCAGCTTTGGGAAACCACCATGGACCCGCAAAACCGCGTGCTCAAGCACGTCACCATGGAGGATGCGGTGTACGCGAACCTGATCTTTGAATCGCTGATGGGCACCGAGGTCCAGCCGCGCCGGGAGTTTATTGAGGAGAACGCCCGGTTTGCCCAGCTAGACGTCTAAGCTGTGCTGGTTCTTGTGGCGGGCCGGGAGGCCTACCTTCCCTTTTGTTTGCCAGCCAAGCGTTGTTTGTCCCCGAGCCGCAGCCGAGCCTCCCAGACCCAACTCCTCGTCATCCGACGCCCCCTTATCATCCCCTCTCCCTGTCATCCCGAACGCAGTGCTCAGCCCGAAGGGCTGGTTGTGGTTCGGGATCTCTCCTTTTCTTCTCAAGGCCAAAAGCGAGATTTCTCGCTACGCTCGAAATGACAACGGTATTTTTGTCATCCCGAACGGTCGTAGCCCTGAACGAAATGAAGGGGAGGGATCTCTCCTGTTTTTCGAAACAATTGA
>JAMCQK010000209.1 GCA_023382135.1 Deinococcus sp. | reverse complement strand
ATAATGGCATTGAAGGTAAGATTCTTTCCTCGCAGGTCCTTGACCCTCAGGCGTGCCTGCTCGAGGCCTACCTCTGTAAGGGGAGAGTCATAACGGCCCTCATGCACGTTCTCGTCATCAGCACCTGAGCGCCCATGCCGCATCAACACAACTTGGATGGAAGACATACCGACATTGTATGGACCTTCGGGCGCCAACCTCAGGTCCTCTGCGTTTGTCTTTTAGCTCATAGCTTTTTGACGTTCAGTGTTTCGCTAGAGCGGAATATTCCCATGCTTCTTCCAGGGCCTCTCCTCGCGCTTGTCCCACAGCATCTCCAGGTGGCGGATCAGGTACATGCGCGTAACCTCGGGGCTCACCACGTCGTCAATGTAGCCGCGTCCCGCCGCCACGTAAGGATTATCGAAGGCCTGCTTGTACTCCTCGATCTTGGCCTTGCGCGTGGCCTCCGGGTTGTCTGAGCTCTGGATCTCCTTGCGATACATAATGTTGGCGGCTCCCTCGGCGCCCATCACCGCCACCGCCGCGGTTGGCCAGGCCAGCACAATGTCCGCGCCCATGTCCTTGGAGTTCATGGCCAGATACGCGCCGCCATAGGCCTTGCGGGTGATGAGGGTAATTTTTGGAACCGTGGCCTCCGCGTAGGCGTACAGCATCTTGGCGCCGTGGCGGATAATGCCCGCGTGCTCCTGTGACACACCCGGAAGAAACCCGGTAACATCCACCAGCGTGAGCACCGGGATGTTAAAGGAGTCCATAGTACGGATGAACCTTGCCGCTTTGTCCGATGCGTGAATGTCCAGCGCTCCCGCCATAAAGCGTGGGTTGTTGGCCACAATGCCCACCGACATGCCGCCCAGGCGGCCCAGCCCCACAATAATGTTCCTGGCAAAGCTCGGCTGAACCTCCAGGAACTCTTTCTCGTCCAGCAAGGCCTGGATTACCTGGTGCATGTTGTAGGGCCTTCTAGGGTCCGGGTGGACAAGATCCAGCAGTTCCGGTGTCTTGCGGTCTTTGGGGTCCTGGGTCTCAACAATAGCTGGCTTCTCGCGGTCGCTCTGGGGCAGGTAAGAAAGAAGCTTCTTGACCAGATCGAGCACGGCCTCGTCGCCGTCGGCCTCGAGGTGAGCCACCCCGCTCTTCATGTTGTGTACGTCCGCCCCCCCAAGCTCTTCGAACGACACCTCCTCGCGCGTAACCGATTTAATCACCTCCGGCCCGGTGATGAACATGTAGCTGGTCCCCCGGCTCATCAGCACAAAGTCGGTCATCGCCGGGCTGTACACCGCCCCGCCCGCGCACGGGCCAAGGATGGCCGATATCTGCGGAACCACGCCGGAGTAAATGGCGTTTCTGTAAAACACCTCGCCATACCCTGAAAGACTGTCCACCCCCTCTTGGATGCGCGCACCCGCCGAGTCGTTCAACCCAACTATAGGCGCACCCACCTTGACCGCCAGGTCCATCGCGCGGGCAATTTTCTGGCCGTGCATCTTCCCCAGGCTTCCGCCCAAGACCGTGAAATCCTGGCTGAACACAAACACCGTGCGGCCTGCAATCTTGCCGTAGCCAGTAATCACGCCGTCGGCAGGGGCATCCGCCCCCTCCATCAGGCCGGTTTCCAGATGTTGTGTTAATGGCTGGAGTTCCACAAAGCTCCCAGGGTCAAGCAGATACTCCACCCGCTCGCGCGCCGTAAGCTTTCCCGCCTGGTGCTGCTTCTGGATGCGCTCCTCGCCCCCAAGGGCCTCCACCTGCTTACGCCGCTCTTCCATCTCGGCAAGCAGCTCCTGCATCCATGCGCGGGTATCATCAGCCATAGCAAACGCATGATACCGAAAGGTGTGGCGCCGAAGACGTTCTGTTGGAAAAGGCAGACCGAATTCCTCGTTTACTGGAATTAACTCCGATATGATAGCAGCAATATGCTAAATTAATTTCTGTTAGCAGCAGAATGAACCAAAAAGGCCTTTTATGTCCCTCCGATACCTTTTTATCGACATGAACGCCTACTTCGCCTCGGTGGAGCAGCAGTTCCAGCCAGAACTAAGGGGGAAGCCGGTGGGCGTGGTGCCGGTGATGGCGGAGACCACCTGCTGCATTGCCGCCAGCTACGAAGCCAAAAAGTTCGGCGTAAAGACTGGAACCATGGTGGCGGAAGCGCGCGCCCTCTGCCCCGGTATACACATTGTCGAAGCCCGGCCAAGGCTTTATGTCGAAGTCCATCATCAAATTCTCAAAGCTATCGACACTTACCTGCCCATCGCCGCCGTGCTCTCTATTGACGAGATGGTCTGTAGGCTGCTCAAGAACGAGCAAGAGCCGGCGAAAGCTATCGCGCTCGCGAAAGCAATCAAGCAGGCCATCAAAGAACAAATAGGGCCCTGCCTGCGCTCATCCATTGGCCTGGGGCCGAACCGCATGCTCGCCAAAGTGGCTTCGGACATGCAAAAGCCCGACGGCCTCACCGTAATCGAGCTCAAAGACCTACCGGAGCGCTTATACGGGCTCAAGCTTACCAGCCTCCCCGGCATTGGAGACCGGATGAATAAACGCCTGGCACGGCAGGGCATCACCAGTATCGAGAAGCTCTACCGGCTTTCGCCCGGCGAGATGGCTAAAGTCTGGGGAAGCAAGGTGCTCGGTTACGCCTGGTGGAAAAAGTTGCGCGGCGAGGACGTGCCGGAAACCCCAACCCACCGCCACTCGGTAAGCCATTCGCACGTGCTGCCACCAGCGCTACGCAACCGCGGGGGCGCGAAGGCGGTTTTGATACGCCTGGTCCACCGGGCGGCGACGCGGCTAAGGCATATGGGCTACTGTGCGGACTCTGTAGGCATTGGGATCAAGCTGGTGGATGGACCCGGTTGGCATGAGCAAGAACGCATTCCTCCTTGCCAAGACACCATCACCTTTATTCGCCATGCGCTCTCACTGTGGGAAAAAATGCCCTCGGGCACCCCCCTCCGGATAGGTGTCTGGCTGGGCGGCCTCACCCCGGACCAGAATGTCCCCTGGCCGCTTTTTGAAAAAGAGCAAAAGCTCGCGCGGCTCGCCAAGGCAATGGACAAGGTAAGCAGAAAATACGGCGGAGACTCGCTCTATTTTGCCGGCATGCAGCGAACCGACCCAAAGTCCTCGAGCCGGATTGCCTTCAACTACATCCCCGATCTCAGCATCCCAGAAATTTAGCTTGCGGCCCCTTGTCGTCTGCGTTGTTGCTGGCGGACCAATCCTGGGTCAGAAGCAGGGAGGAGAAAATGGCTTACGATGAAAAGCTGGCCGACCGTATACACAGGGCAGCCAAGGAACACCCCGCCATCCGCGAGAAAAAGATGTTTGGTGGAGTGGCCTTCATGGCGGGCGAGCATATGTTCTGTGGGGCGCAGAAAAACAACCTTTTAGTGAGGGTGCCTTCCGATCAGCACGAAAGCTTGCTTGCCTAAGCGCCTGCCAGGACCATAAATTTTGAGGTAGAAGCCTGACGGGCTACCTCTATGTGGCAAAGGAGGGCATAAAAGATGCTCCTTCGCTCAAGTGCTGGGTTGACCTGGCGTCCTCAACCGCGCCGTCACCCTTCCTGCCAAAAAGGCCAAGAAAACCGCTCAACCCAAAACTCGCTAGAGAGCCTGGCCTCTTCCGCGAGGTGATGAGCTATGTCTTGGCGGCAAAGTAGGCCCTTAGCGGCCTCCAGTAAAACTCAATCCACCCCTTGCGCTAATACTTGGCTTGAGGTTCTGGAACCCCGGTCTGCTTCAGGCTCGCGCGTGTCGCGCGCGGATGTTTTTTGAACTTCCATTCTAGGCGCGAAGGGGTGCTGTCTTCAGGCCATCCGGTGGTCCACCATTCTTGAACCAGCCGCTCACCGGGTTCAGCAATAAGTGTTTTGCCCATAATGTAGCCGTCCCAAGCGGTGAACTTGGCGCCTTTTCTGGCGCGGCCCGTCGCCCGTGCGCCGGTAAACGCCGAGTGTATCTCCAGGTCGGCGATAACTCGGTAGACCTCGGCGGGCTTTGCGGGAATCACCCGCTTTTGCTCAATAGTGGCAGCTCTCAACTTTTGCATTTCTTCTCTCACGCTCTGCTTTGAGTTACAATCCAGTCTAGCCCAACAAGGAGCGCTGTGGCCCAAGACCAGTTGGTGTCCTCCCGGTCCAGCGACGAACGGTTGCAAGGCTCTTTGCTCGCACCTGGAAGGCTGGGGCCACGGGTCCCAGGCTTTGCCTTGGAGAAGAGGGTGTTTCCCGCCCCTTTGCCCCGGTTAAGTTTGGTCCTATGCCGTTGCCTGTCTTTCAGAATTTGGAGCACAAGGAGCCCGTGCCAGAGCTCAACTCTGCCACACGCATACCCGGTTCCGCCCCGCTTGTTTGGCGGCGTATAGCGCCCGGTCTGCGTGCTCCAGCAACATATCCAAATCAGTACACCCTTTATCCAAAGTTGCTACCCCCAGACTGATCGTAATGGCCAGCGGGCCGCGGTCTGTGTCAACCGGATGATCAGCCACATACCGGCGCAGGCGTTCGGTCACGTTGCGCGCGCCGTCTAAATCGGTCTCGGGCAGGAGTGCGGCAAATTCTTCGCCGCCGTAGCGTCCCAAGATGTCAATCTCCCGCAAACTGTAGCGAAAGCGCTCGGCAACAACCCGCAGGACTTGGTTACCAATAGCGTGGCCGTAGGTATCATTCACCTGCTTAAAGTGGTCAAGGTCCAGCAAAACTGCGGATAGTGGGCGTCCAAAGCGTCTAGCTCGGTCAAACTCGTTTTTAGCCAGCTCAAAGAAATGACGGTAATTGTACAAGCCCGTCAACTCGTCGGTAATCGCCAACCGCTGTACTTGGCTGAACAGCCTGGCGTTCTGGATGGCAATCGCGACCTGGTCGGCAAATGCCGTGACCAGCCGGGCATGCTCCGAGGTATAGTAGTTCGGCTGTGTGTTGTCCACCGACAGCATACCGATCACCTGGTCACCGACAATCAACGGCACACCCAAAAATGAGCGTATGTGGCTGTGCGGGTCTTGATGAAAAGCTGTGTGGGCCGTGGGTGCATTGCCCAGAATGTACGGCTTGCGCTGCTGAATAACGACTGTGTTGGGGTTGTCGCCCGGTATCGGGAAACGTATTCCTACCACGGCCGCTGGGTCCGCCCAGCCGCGCCCGCCGACGATCTCCAGATAACCATCTCCCAACAACTGCACTGAAGCGCTATCGTAGGGTACTACGCGCTCCAACTGTTGCAAGATGCGCTCAATGGCTTCGTCCTGCCGAAGCGTGGCCGCCACGATAGCCCCAGCCTGCCGCAAAGTCTCTGCTTCCTGCGCGCGGCGTTGCTCCAGCTGAAACAAGTGTGCTTTTTCAATTGCGGTGACCAGTTGATCGGCGAATGTCGTCATCAAGCGCTCGTCGGCTTCGCCAAAAGCATTCAGGCGCCTGCTCCCGACGGTGATCAACCCGATAACGCGCTCGCCTATTTTGAGAGGCACGCACAGCTCGGACTGCGCACCCGGATTCATTGCGAGATAGGCTGGTTCTCGGCTCACGTCAGGAACCTGCCAGGGCTTGCCTGTTGCCACTATCCGCCCTGCCACGCCTTCCCCCAGAGGAACCGTCAAGCGTTCTCCACGCCCCGTGGGTGTCGAGCGGTAAACGAGTAGCACACCAGCCGCTTCGTCAACAAGCCCAACGCCGAAATAATCCGGGTGGAGCGTGTTGCCAATGAGCTGGACGGCGTTTTCAATCAGCGTATCCACGCTGGTCGCTTCGACCCCAATGGTGGCGATGCTATTCAGGATGGTCAGTTCGTCCGCGCGTTGGAACGCGGCAGTCCGCTGAACCTCCAGATCTGCTGCAAGTTCGTTAAGTTGCGCCTCGAGCCGACTGCGCGCCACGATAATCCGGATGCCAAAGATAGCGGCAACAATCAACGCTGCCAGCCGGACCAGCTCGGGCAAGTGATTTGGGAAAACCAGGTAAGCATACGGTATATGCACGGCAATAAACCATGCCATAGCCGCCCAGCCCAGCGCCGGAGACAGCTTGTGCGCGGCATATAGAGCCACCATCAATGCCAACAGGGCGTGTGTTTCGTGGAAAAAAGGGAACAGCGGGCTGGCCACTAAGGGGGCAAAGTAGGGGATAATCTCCAGCAGATCGCCCGCCGCGAACACCGTCATGACCAAAAAGACGGTAATGATGGCATAGCGGTTAGGACGGGTGGTCTGCCTGGCCTCACGCATAGTATTGGGAAGGGGAGTATCCTCCCCTGGCTCTGTCTCGGTCACCCGTTCCATTTCTACACTTTTGTGTTTAAAATTTTACCCTACCAACCATAAGGCATACTGGGACTGATTACAGTGGCATGTCCGCGAACTTATAGGCTGTTATGATTGCAGACAAGCAGGCTTACCAAGACTATACCAGCCTCTTCATGAGGATCATCCGGCAGCCCGCCAGTGGAAAGTCCAGTAAGTTCTCGGGCCTGTTCCCAGCGGATGAGACAAGCCTGTGGTAGTTACCCAGCGTTGAGCCGCCGCAGCAATTGCGAAATAAGAAAAGCTGATGGGCGCCGTATGCAATCGGCCTGAGTGTGGGCTAGGTCTGGCGCGCAGAATTGCTACCAAATACCTCCGGGTCCGGAACTGCTACGCCCCACCGGTTGTAATGGAGCAGTTTCTGCAGCGGTACTCGGTCCCGCCAGCCCTTTTGCTGGAGTTCGGGCATAGGCAAAAATTCCTGGACATAGCCAAGGCACAGATACGCAACCGGATACACCCGCTCCGGCAGATCAAGAAGCCGAGCAAGCTCCTGG
>JAMCQK010000188.1 GCA_023382135.1 Deinococcus sp. | reverse complement strand
AGGCCGCTGCTTCGGGGCGCTTGATGCGGGAGTAGCTCAGTTGGTAGAGCGTCAGCCTTCCAAGCTGAATGTCGCGGGTTCGAATCCCGTCTCCCGCTCCAGACTCTAGGATCACTAAGGCCCGGCGTAGCCGGGCCTTAGTGCAGACCAACGGGAATACCTTGCTTGAGTACCTCGTGGCCCCAAAAGCCCCAAGACCATTAAACTGTCAGTTGGCCCTTTGGCCATGCGTGCGCCCGTAGCTCAGGGGACCAGAGCAGCCGCCTTCTAAGCGGTAGGTCGCAGGTTCGAATCCTGCCGGGCGCGCCAAATTTTTTTGCTGAACGGTATCTCCCCACGTTTCATCCCCATGTGTGCGGGCAACAGCATGGTGGCCGTGGCCTGTCCACCACACGTGCGTCAGGTAATGGCGCTTTCCAGCGTCATAGCGAATCTTTCAAGCCCAGAGCCCTAACCAGCCTGGGGCGCTGCTGGTCGAAGGTTCCATAGAAAAAATGCTCGTCCACCACGCTGATGGGGGCAACCCGCACCCCGTAGCGGGCCTTGGCCTCGTCTTGAACCTTGGGGTCGGTGAGGTCTTTTTCCTGGTACTGTACCCCCTTTTGCGCCAACCAGGCTTTGAGGGCCTTGCAGTCGGGGCAGGTGGGGGTGGTGTAGAGGGTTACGGTCATGGCATTAGGCAGGTACAGCTTTGGGTACTAGCGTAGAGGTTTTGGCTTCAGCGCGGAGCGGCGGCCGGAAGCGGCGCAGACGTAGGGCGTTGGAGAGCACAAAGACGCTTGAGAGGCCCATTGCCGCCCCCGCCAGCACCGGGGAAAGCAACCAGCCGAAAGCAGGGTACAGCACGCCGGCAGCCACCGGAATCAAGATTACGTTGTAACCGAAAGCCCAGAACAGGTTGAGCTTGATGTTGCGTAAGGTGCTTCTCGAGAGAGCGATGGCGTTGGGCACGCCGCGCAGGTCGCCCGACATCAAAATAACGTCGGCGGTCTCTATGGCGATATCGGTGCCGGTGCCGATTGCTACGCCCACATCGGCCTGGGCCAGGGCCGGGGCGTCGTTGATGCCGTCGCCCACGAAGGCCACTTTGCGGCCCTCGCCCTGGAGCCTCTTCACAGCCTCGGACTTGCCATCGGGCAGCACCTCGGCCAGCACCTCGTCAATACCGAGCTGTTTGGCTATGGCGTTGGCGGTGCGCTGGTTGTCACCAGTGATCATGGCGACCCGGAAGCCCAGCTTGTGCAGAGCGGCAATGGCCTCGGGTGTGCCTTCCTTAATGGGGTCGGCCACCGCGATAATGGCCGCGAGCTTGCCGTCCACAGCGGCATAGAGGGGGCTCTTGCCCTCGTCACCTAGGCGGGCGCCCTCGTCGGCGAAGCTAGAAATCTCCAGGTCTAGCTTGTCCATGTAACGGTCTGCCCCGACCTGGACAAGCCTGCCCTTCACCCTGGCGGAAACCCCGAAGCCCGGCATGGCTTCGAAGCCTTCCACCTCGCTCAGGGCCAGGCCGCGCTCCTGGGCGGCTTTTACGATCGCCTGGGCCACGGGGTGCTCGGAGTTTTTCTCCACGCTGGCAACCAGGGTCAACAATTCAGCTTCGTCAAACCCAGGCTGGACCGCAAAGTCGGTCAGTTCCGGCTTGCCCTTGGTGAGCGTGCCGGTCTTGTCCACAGCGATGACTCGGGCTTCTTGCAGGGTTTGCAGGGCGGCGCCCTTGCGGAAGAGCACCCCCATTTCAGCGGCCTTGCCGGCGCCCACCATGATGGAAGTGGGGGTTGCCAGGCCCATCGCGCAAGGGCAGGCGATGATCAGCACGGCCACGGTATTAACCAGGGCAAAGGAGAGGGCCATCTGCCCGCCAAACATCAACCAGGCCACGGCAGTGAGCGCGGCAATGCCCAGCACGATTGGTGTAAAGACGGCAACTACCTTGTCGGCCAGCCCTTGGATAGGGGGTTTGGAGCCCTGTGCGGTCTCAACCAGCTTGATGATCTGCGCGAGCACGGTATCGGCCCCGACCGCAGTGGCTTTGAAGCTAAAAATGCCATTACCGTTGAGCGTCGCGCCGACAACTTTGTCGCCTTGTTGTTTGGCCACCGGCATGGGCTCGCCGGTGATCATGGACTCGTCAACGAAGCTGTGGCCAGAAACCACCACCCCGTCCACCGGGATCTTTTCGCCAGGGCGCACGCTAACCAAGTCTCCGGGGAGCACTTCGTCCACCGGGATTTCCAGTTCGATGCCGTCCCTGACAACCCTGGCCATTTTGGCCTGCAACCCGAGCAGTTTTTTCATGGCCTCGCTGGTGCGGCCCTTGGCAACGGCCTCGAGGTACTTACCCAACAGGATTAGGGTTAGGACCACAGCAGCAGCTTCGTAATAAACGTGTCGCGCTTGTTCGGGGAAGATGCTCGGGAACAGGGTCACCGCCAGGCTGAAAAAGTAGGCGGCGCTTGTGCCGATCATCACTAGGCTATTCATGTCGGGCGAACCCGAGCGCAAGGCTTTCCAGCCTAAGCGGTAGAAGCGCATTCCTGGGCCAAATTGCACCGGCGTAGCCAGGGCCAGCATCATCCAGTTCCAGGCATTCATTGGCAGCAAGCTCATCAGGAACATACTGGCCGGCTGCCAGTACATGCCCACCATGGCAATGAGCACCAGGGGGATGGCAAAAACTGTTGAGAACAGAACCGCGTGTCTTAAGGCCGCAATTTCCTTCTGGCGCGCCTCGCGTTCAATATCGGTACGGTCCTTGCCGGCCTCGACCTCGAGGACACCATAACCCGCCTCTCGGATTGCCGCTTTGAGCTGGGGTAGCCCGGTGGTGGCGGGAATGTACCGGATGGACGCCCGCTCAGTGGCAAGGTTCACGCTGGCTTCCACCACGCCCGGAACCCTCCTGAGGGCCTGCTCTACACGACCTGTGCAGGCAGCACAGGTCATACCAGTTACCCCAATCTCGGCCTGGGCGGTAACTGGCACGTACCCGGCTTCTTCGATCTTTTGCAGCAATGCTGCGGGCGTCGTTTTCTCCGGGTTGAAGCGAACGGTGGCTTGTTCGGTAGCCAAGTTCACGCTGGTCTCCTCGACACCTTCCACCTTTTTGAGTCCACGTTCGACCCGTGTTACGCAAGCCGCGCAGGTCATCCCCTGTACACCAATCTGTACTTCTTTGGTCATCTCTACGCCTCCGCCTAAAGGGGCTAGCGGTATTTGAGCACTTCCATCAACTCTTCTACAAGTTGATCGGCATCGCCACGCTGGGCCGCATTCGTCACGTGGTGCTTCAGGTGGCTCTGCAGCACCAGTTCACCTGCTTTGTCAAGCGCTCCCTCTACTGCTTTGATCTGCCGGAGCACGTCTATGCAATAGGGGTCGTCCTCGAGCATCTTCAAAATACCCTCTATATGCCCCCTTACAGACAAAAGCCGTCTTCGAGCTTCGTGACGGGTATTAGAGTCTAGGTGAAGGGTATGTTCATGTACCTGGTTCATAGGCCGGCTCCTTTAGGCTAGTCTTCACAGCTACCCAAAGACTAATCCTTCAGGCGGATTGTTGCTCCAACTGGGCCGGGTAACCCAGTGCTTGCACTGCTTCGATCAAGTGTTCCACGGGTGCGTTGCCAAGGACAGCAGCGCGCCCGTCTCGCCAGAAAACCTCGACTTTCTCGACACCCGCAACTTGGGACAGCGCTTTTTCCACAGTTATTTTGCAGTGCCCGCAGCTCATGCCCTCTATTTTAAGACTGGTCATTCACTACCTCCGTTATCCCTCCCCCCCAGGGGTGGGATATAGTAACAGAGTAATCTCAAAGTCCGCCGACGTCAACCCCGCACGGATTTCACATAAAAATCCGACACCTTTGGATAGGTGCCACAAAGGGGATGAGCCACGAAAGCAGCGTTAGCCTGGGAGGAGTTGTACCAACACAGGGGATGAGCCATAGCCGGGTTACCCGGCGGCTGAGCAAACACCGGGAGACGGCAGGACTTTGGATCAAAGGCATTGAGACTGCGGGGTTAGAGGGGTTTCTTGAATAATATGCCCGTACGAACAAGAAGCCTCGCCACTACCGCCAGACAGGCCCCAGTACCAAGAAGCCGGTTTAGGCTATTCGTGAACCAGAAATGGATCGCTGTGGCCAGAAGATCGCCTACTTTCTGGAACACCAGTACGGGATTGAGTTTTCGATATCGAAGATTTACCAGATTCTGGGGGGAGAAATACCAGCTCCGCAGCAAATACAAGAAGAACCGGAAGCGCTGGAAGGTACCGGAAGCCGTGTCTGCCCGCGAAGTGGTCCAGATGGACAGCGTGGACCTTGGGGGTATTTGCCTTTAACGCGGTGGATATCTTTGCCCGGGAAGCCGACATGCTATTGACCCCCGAACTAAGCTTCAAGCAGGGCTACCGCTTTCTTCAACGCAGTATGAATCGCCGCCTTAACAGGTACAGGACGATCGTTCAGACCGACGGAGGGCCGGAGCTCCAGGCGGAGTTTGAGTGGTATGTACTCGGTTATTGTCTATATCACCGAATAGCCCGCCCTTACAAGGAAAACGAGCAGGCTTACATTGAGAGCTTCAACCGAATTCTTAGGAAAGAGTGTCAGGGGTGGCTCAACTGCAACCCACAGCAAATCTCCGAACCGACTGGGCAAGTCGAAGACTTCCTGCAGCGCTATCACTACCACCGCCCGCATCTGGCGTTTGACCCGACGCAGCCGCCTTTGAAATAAACCTCTCAAACTGTCGGATTCCTGCGCGGACCTTTCGGTTGCGGTGGGCAGAGCAGCCTATGGCGTGCAGTCGTCCAGCACCCCTTTCGGGTGCTAGTAAACCTCATTATTGTCCGCCGAAGCCCGCCAGGGGAAAAGGGATTGTGCTGACGAGGAGCATCCCGCCTCTCCTTACATCAGGTGGTACAGGTCAGCCCTCGAGGGGGGCAACTCCACCCTTCCTTGCTCACCGGGCTTGGCAAGCAGGCTCTGGTGTACGGCCAGGTGGCCGTAGCTGAACTGGTGGGCCGAGGCCGCCATGTAGAGCCGCCACAGCCGGGCCCGCTCCACCCCAACTTGGCGCACTGCGGCCTCCCAGTGGGCCTCGAGGTTCCTGACCCAGTGCCGCAGGGTCCTGGCGTAGTGCTCGCGCAAGTCCTCCACGTCGCGCACTTCAAAGCCTGCCTGCTCGGCTATCTGGAGGTTTTCCCACAGCGGCAAAATCTCGCCGTCAGGGAAGACGTAGCGCCGCATGAACTCGCCCGAGGCTGCGGTACTTGCAGCCCCAAGGACAACCGGCCCCTGGGTGATCACGTGGTGCAGCATCAGCCCGCCGGGCTTGAGGGCCCTCCACGCCGCCTGGAAGTAGGCTGGTAGGTTCTGGCGGCCCACGTGCTCGGCCATGCCCACGCTCACCACCTTGTCGAAGCGGCCTTTTACCTCGCGGTAATCCAGCAACTCAACACGCACCTTGCCCGCTAGGTCAGCCGCACGAATCCGGCTATTAGCTTCCTCGGCTTGGCGCTCGGAGAGGGTGATGCCTAAAGCCTCCACACCGTAGTGCTGGGCGGCGTAGAGCACCAGCCCGCCCCAGCCAGAGCCAATATCCAGCAGGCGCTCGCCCGCTCTGAGGCGCAGCTTGCGGCAGATCAGCTCCAGCTTGGCCTCCTGGGCCTGGTCGAGGGATTCGCTGCCTCTGGGGAAGTAGGCGCACGAATACACCATGCGCGAATCCAGCCAGAGCTGGTAGAAGGCGTTGGAGATGTCGTAGTGGTGTTGGACGGCCTCGCGGTCGCGGGCTTTGGAGTGGACGACTCCCTTGAGCCGGGCGGCCAGGCCGGTGCCGCTATGTTTGCGCAAGGCCGCTGCCCGCGACAAAAGTCCCGGCAGGTCGCGCAAGGAAAGGCGGGTAGCGGCTTCTTCTACCGCGGCGAAGACCACCTCGAGGTCGCCCTCGATCTCAAAACCCCCGTAAATATAGGCCTCCCCCAGAGACAAATCCAAAGGAGGCTGCAACATGCGGCCCAAAGTCCCGCTCTCGGGCAGTACCAAAGTGGCCCGGGCCGGTTCGCGGGTGGCGGGGAGCACCGTGCTGTCCCACAGCCGCACCGCGAAGTCGCGCTCTTTGGGTAGCACCTTCTCCAAAAGGCCCAGGGTGGCGGCCCGGATGCGTTCGTCGGTGGCTCGGGGGTTCATCTCGTCACCGGCTCCAGTAGGAACTCCCGGCGCACGCCCAGGGCCTGGTCGGTTCGGAGGATAGAGGAGACGGCGTCCGACTCCATGCCGCTAAGCGCGCGGATGGCATCCACGTTCTCGGGAATCACCACCGCCTGGTTGTCCACCTGGTAGGTGTAGAACAGCTCATTGCCCTTGATAGTGAGCACGTCGGCCCAGACGGCCACCTCGTACATGTCGCCGCGGGGTCTTCCAAGGTCCCTCATCAGCTCGATGGTGCTATTGAGGCCCACTATGCCGTCGCTCATCCGAACAAAGGCGATACGCGAGCCCGCCTGGAAGGTGGCCAGCACCTCTTCCTTGCTGGCCTCACGGGTCAGTTCGACCACCCAGTAGTGGTTGTGACTCTGGGTGTGGGCGGCCTTGGCGGCAATCGTGACTACGTCCAGGTCAGGGGCCACGGTCTGGGCGTCAGGGCCCTGGTGGCTGGGAATCTTGCCCTCGGGCACCACCGTGTTCATGATGCCGTTGTGCTCGGACTCCCAGGGGTCGGTGGCCCGGCGGATCAGCACCCCACGGGCTTTCTTGAGTAGCCCGGCGTTACGCAGAGCGGTGAGGGTGCGCACTGTGGCGGTGGTGTTGCAGGAAACCACCCGTGTGGTGTCGCGGCCCAGGGCGCTG
>JAMCQK010000100.1 GCA_023382135.1 Deinococcus sp. | reverse complement strand
AGGAAGTATACGAGGGGCCCGACGTCACGGGACATCTAAGTACCAAAGCCGCCCAACTCACGGGATTGCCCCAGGGCCTCCCGGTCATCGCTGGTGGTGGGGACAACGCCGCTGCAGCAGTGGGGAGCGGGGTGGTGGCCGAAGGAACAGCCTCAGTTTCAGTGGGAACCTCTGGAGTCATCTTCGCCTACAGCGATCAGCTCAAAATAGATTTGAACGGAGCTTTGCACGCTTTTTGCCACGCAGTACCAGGCAAATACCACCTGATGGGCGTGGTGCTTTCGGCTGGGGGTAGTTTACGTTGGTACCGTGACACCCTGGCAGCGGAAGAGTTCGCTGCAGCTCGGCAGTCAGGGCGTGACCCCTACGAGCTTTTGATGGACCAGGCCGCTCAGGTGCCACCGGGAGCCGAGGGCTTGTTCTTCTTGCCTTATTTGGCTGGAGAACGCACCCCACACATGGACCCCCACGCCAGGGGGGCCTGGGTTGGGCTCAGCCTGGCCCATCGCAAAGAGCACTTAGTGCGGGCTCTTCTGGAAGGCGTGGCCTTCGCGCTCAAGGACTCGCTGGTACGCACTAAGGCCCTGGGGGTGCAGCCGGAGGCCCTGCGCACGGTTGGCGGTGGTGTGCGGAGCCAGCTTTGGCGGCAGATTATCGCGGCGGTGCTAGGGACTCCGCTACAGGGCCTCGAGGTGGAGGAGGGACCTTCGTTTGGGGCGGCGCTTCTGGCCGGGGTGGGAGCTGGGGTTTTCCGAAGCGTAGAAGAGGCCGTGGCCCATTGCGTGCGACCTCAAGAGAAGGCCAACGCACCCGACTCAGACCTCAAGCCGCTTTACCAAAGCCTGTACCATCAATATGCCCGACTCTACCCGGCCCTCAAGGGGAGCGGCCTCTGGGGCTAGCCAGTTCGATAGTAAAGCAAAGCCAAACCATCGACCCCGACCAACAGTGATCTGCTACGTCAAACAGCACTAACCATCCCAAAGCGGTAACGTCTCTTCCCGCTTGTACTAGTTCAAACACACCTAAGACTCGACGGATATGGGAAGGGAGCCAACCCTGGAGGTAGCTACGCCGGAAAATGTCTGTCCCGGTGCCTTGTGCGGTATTTTTACGGTTCAGGCTGGCTTAGATTTTTGGGGTGAAGGTTATCTCCTGTACCAAGAGAATCCAACCTTCATTTCGTTCACAGGGGTGGAAAGGATAATTTCGTCTCCGCGAGCAATTGCCCGGCCGAGAAACTTCTGATTGGCGGCCCAACGCTCGGCGTCGGACATCCTTTCTCAGATAGGGTTTTGGGATATCCGGGTATTCGCCGCCAAGCTTATCTGCCAACTCCTTGTTTCCTGGCCAGTGGCCGAGCACAATCTTTCCGCAGTCAGCGTTATGCGCCAACCACCGCCCCTCTCCCACAAAGAAGGCATAGGCGGTGTCAACAGTCAGGTGGCATACCGAGCGAGGTCTACCTGAGCACGCGGCTTAGCCGGGCACAGCCGACCAGAGGGAGAAAACTGGCTGGGTGTGGGTTTATACGGTGGCTCCCTTCCTGACCACCCCGTTAAGAACCGCCTTGCTGGCGTAGTTTGTCCCCCTGGCGGGCGCAGAAGAGGCCTTCGGGTGCTATACGAAAGGGCCCAGGCATGGTAGACTTCCAGCGCCCGGTTTGACCGGGAAATCTTTCGCCAAATTATGCTGGGGCTTCCCGGCTTAGGCAGGAGGACTGTGAATGAAAAGGACTTGGCAGCCCAACCGTCGCAAACGCGCGAAGACCCACGGCTTTCGCGCCCGCATGAAGACCCTAGGCGGGAGGAAGGTTCTGAAACGCCGCCGCCAGAAGGGCCGCGACCGCGCAAGCGTTTAGAGCGTCCCGCCTCGGCGGGAAACCGCAACACCGTGCAAGCGACGCCCCCTACTGAAAAGTTGGGGGGTTGTGTGCTGGTTTCGCTCAAAGGCGACCGCGCCTTTCAGCGCCTGCGCAAAGGAAAGCCAGGGCGGAGCCGGCTGGTGAACGTGCGCTGGCTCCCCTTGCGGGCGGCCAAGCACGTGCAGGTAGGCCTGGTAGTCTCGAAGAAGGTGGGCAAAGCGGTGGTGCGCAACAAAGTGCGAAGGCGGCTCAGGGAAATTTTGCGCCGTATGCACCTGCCGCCATGCGAACTGGTGGTGGTGGCGCAGCCAGACGCGGCCGGGGCGGAATATGCCGAGCTATGGAAGGACCTTTCTTACGCACTTATGAAAAGCGGGTTGATACAATGACCCCTGTGCGTCTCTTATTGACCAGCGCCATCCGCTTTTACCGAAGGTTCATTTCTCCCTATAAGCCGGCAAGCTGCCGCTTTCATCCGAGCTGTAGCAGGTACGGCCTCGAGGCCATCGAACGCCACGGTGCATTATGGGGCGGCTACCTTACGCTGCGCCGAATCCTGCGTTGCCACCCGCTGAACCCAGGCGGAATTGACCCCGTGCCCACGGACAGGCCCCGGTTCTTTCTGGGCAGGCCCCGGCAAATTTTGGAGAAACGATGAAACGACTTTTGTGGCTAGTACTACTGCTCTCGCCCGCCTTCGCGCTGCAACCAGGCTGGAAAGAAGCAGATATCAACGCCGACGGCACCAAGGAACATGTGGCCATCACCAACCTGGCAGACATCGCCTTCAACGACCAGGGCCAGATCGTCGGTTGGTACGTGAAAACGGTGCGCGGGGCGGACCTCAAGGGAAACTACAGCCGCGCGGTAAACCTGGTGAGCAGCAAATTCTTGCCGCCAGGTACCTTGAATAACTTTCAGCCCGAGCCCGGCCGCACAAGTTTTACGCAAAAAGACGGAAAGATGGTGGCTGAGTTCCACCAGGGCGCAACCCATTTGACCTACACCGTCGACCCGCGGTTCCACAGTGTAGAAATAAGTGTCGCCAGCCCGGAAGCCAGAATTCTCACTTGGAGTGGTATTGGAACATCCAAGAGTGTCGTTACCAAGTGGCTTGGCCAAGGAGAAACGGCGCCTTCCGCTTCGGGACAGGGCAGTGCAAGCTACCTGTCTTGGCAGACCCAGCCCTCAAAGGGTTACACCTTTGTCCTCACCCCGCTTGAAGGTGCGCTGGACTCTCGTTTCGCCGCCAAGGACGGCGGCGCGGTGGCGGAGATTCAGGTACCCGCCGGCAAGCCTATACGGTTCCTGGCCTACGGCGGCCCCAACGAAATGGTACGGCTGCACGTGGAAAAGCTTTTGGACCTGCCGGGGCTTTTTACTCCCAACACCCTCGGCTACTTGTCGCTCGGGCTCTTGTGGGTCATGGAGCGCATCTACAGCTTCAGTGGCAGTTGGGCGCTGGCGATTGCCTTGCTCACGGTGCTGGTGCGGCTCTTGTTGTGGCCCTTAATGCACCAGCAGTTCAAGTCCATGGCGGAGATGAAGAAAATTCAGCCGCTGATTGAGGACATCAACAAGAAGTTCAAGGACAGCGCGGAAAAACGCGCCGAAGCCACCATGAAGCTCTACCAGGAGCACAGGATTAACCCCTTGGGCGGCTGCCTGCCGATTTTCTTGCAGATGCCGATCATGATCGTGCTCTACAACGTGATCCGCAACTACGAGTTCGGCCAAGGATTCTTGTGGCTCAAAGACCTGGCACTCGCGGACCCCTTCTATATTCTGCCGGTGCTCTACATTGGGCTCACCAGTCTTTCCACCTGGCTCTCTTCCACGGGTAGCCGCGAAATGACGCGCCAGCTTATCTTTATGAACCTGATCTTTGCCTTCTTGATAGTCAGCTTGCCGGCGGGGGTCTCACTTTACTGGATTCTTTCTACCGGGGTCGGCCTGGTCCAGCAGTGGCTTATCAACCGGCAGCTCGGGATTAAACCTTTCGGCGCGCATTAAGTGTCTCAGGGTAAGTCTTGCAGGCTTACCCCGACCGCTCAGCCCGAAGGGTGAGTTGTCTTTCAGGGAGAATGAGAGCGACACCAGGCCGTGGCCGTAGGCCATTGCGGCTATGCCGCTAACCTGGGTGAGTTTGCCGGAATGAGCGTTTTGCAAACTCACCGTGGAGCGACTTAGCGTGCCAGATGGTGTTTGGCAGCGCCGTACTTGCGGCGCCGAGTCATGCGGCTTGGAGTTCGCGGCCCTTGAACGGTAGACTTGAAACATGGACGAGAAGAAACGTGGTCTTGACGACCTGCTTACCGATCTGGGGATTGGCGACGGTGAATCGCCGCCTGAGCCCCTGATTAAAGAGGAGGCGGCTGAAACCCTGGTGGCCCCTCCGGCTGCGCCGGTAGCGGGAAGCCCCAAGGAAGCCTTGAGCATCTTTATGCTGGGGCTCTTGAAGCTTCTCGACCCGGCCTACTCGGTGGACATTAGGGAAGACGGCGAACAGCTTAGGGCCGAGGTGCTGGGCGGCGATCTGGGACGGCTTATCGGCAAGGAAGGGCGCACCCTCAGGGCGCTAGAGTTTGTGGCTAACGTGGCGCTTGCCAAGCAGTATGGGAACGTCTACCGCGTGGTACTGGATGCCGCAGGCTACCGCCGGAGGCAGGAAGACCGGGTGCAAAAAATTGCCCAAGACGCCACGTTGCAGGTGGAAGTGAGCGGCGAGCCGGTGGCTCTTCCCCCCATGCCTTCAAACGAGCGGCGAATTATCCACGTGCTCCTAAAGCACCATCCCAGAGTAACCACTATCTCGGTGGGCGAGGGCGAGGAGCGGCACGTGGTGGTGCTGCCGCGCGAGGCCGGAGAGCCCGTTTCCGAAACCCAGGAAGAGCATTGACAGGAAGGGTACGCTGCAACGGCACCGATTGCTGAAAGATCTGGCCGCAAAGCTTGAGGCGGGGGGAAAGCCGGGCCTCGAGGCCCGCTGGCTGCTGGCCAAGGCGCTTGGGGTTGACGCCGGCCAGGTGATGTCCGGATTGTCCGAAGCCGTACCCGGCGAAGTCCTCCGCACCGCAAATGAGTTGGTCGAGAAAAGACTTCAGGGTGTCCCCCTCCAGCTTTTACTGGGTGACAGCGCGTTTTTTGGCCTCCGCATCCGCGTAAAAGAGGGCGTGCTCATTCCCCGGCCCGAGACCGAAGGCCTGGTGGAGTTGGCGCTGGAGAAGATTCAAGAGACCCGGGGCCCCAGAGTGCTGGACGTGGGCTGTGGCACCGGCGCGGTGGCGCTGGCGATCAAGAGCAAAAGACCGGACGCCTGGGTGGCGGCGAGTGATGTCGACGCCGGCGCGGTGGCGCTGACACAGGACAACGCGGGAAGGTTGGGCCTCGAGGTCTACCCTTTCCGCGCTGCTTTCACCGCAGGCCTTGCCGAACTAGATCTTGTGGTCTCGAACCCACCCTATCTGCCGGAAAGCTACCGTGAAATAGCCCCGCCCGAGCTGCGCTACGAAAATCCCGCAGCGCTTTACTCCGGAAAAGACGGGCTCGACATGCCGAGGGAGCTGTTACGCCACGCACACCAGGCGCTAAAGCCCGGCGGCTGGCTGCTGCTGGAGCTTGCGCCAGAAAATATCGCAAAGCTTGCATCGGTGGCAGAACAGTTTACTGTTACCGAAATGCGCCGGGATCTCGCTGGCAGGCTTCGCTATTTGGCGCTGCAAAAGAGTAAGGTTTAACGGTATGGACCTGAAGCCCTACTTGGACGCCGCTATCGACGCCGCTTATCTGGCCAGGGGAATCCACCTCTACTACCGCGAAAAAGGCTTTGCCCTGGAAAGCAAGTCCGGCCCCACCGACCTGGTGACCCAAGCCGACCGCGAAGCGGAAGAAGCCATCCGCGGCCTGCTGTTGGCGCGCTTCCCGGGCCACGTGGTGTTGGGGGAAGAAAGCGGACAACAAGGCGAAAGCGGGTTCCGCTGGATTGTGGACCCGCTGGATGGCACGGTGAACTACGCCCACGGCTTCCCTTTTTACGCGGTGAGCATCGGCCTCGAGGCCCAGGGGGAGATGGTAGTGGGCGTGGTGCTCGACACCGCGCACGATGAACTCTTTACGGCCATCAAAGGCCAGGGCGCGTTCCTCAACGGCAGGCCTATCCAGGTTTCGGCCACTGGACACTTGATCAAAAGCCTCCTGGCCACCGGCTTCCCTTACGACGTGTCCAAAGATCCGGAGAACCTCACCTATTTTCAGCGGGCGCTGCAAAAAAATTTGATGGTCCGCCGCCCGGGAGCGGCCGCTCTAGACCTGGCCTATGTGGCCGCGGGCCGCCTCGAGGGCTTCTGGGAAGTAAAACTCAACCCCTGGGACGTGGCCGCGGGCTGGCTTTTGGTGACCGAAGCCGGCGGGCAAGTAAGCGGCCTAAATGGAGAAGCCTACGCCCTGGGCAGCCGCTACCTGGTAGCGACCAACGGAAAAATTCACCAACAGCTACTCGGCGTGATTCACGGAAAATAAGCCATCCGCCCAAGCGCCAGAGCCGCCACCAGCAACCCGCGGAACAGGGCGCGTCTTGGCGCAAGGCTCTTGAGCAGTAAGCCAGACAAGCCTACCGTACCGGCATGGAACCTCCGCACAATTTTGTGGCCTGCCTGTCTGCCAGCCAGGCCGGCCTCAAGAAGCGTTGCCCCGCTGTCACCAAGCGCTAGAAAGCCATGAAGGCCACTGCGATGAGCTGGAAATTGCAGTTGGTAGCCGAGAAGAAATTCTTTCGTGGGCTTCAGTTGTTCCATCGACTCCAGGAGGTTTACAAGAGCATCCGGTTCAAGGACGGCATCTGGCAACCCGGCCAGCCGGAGGTGGCCGCCCAAGCGCCAGAGCCGCCACCAGCAACCCGCGGAACAGGGCGCGTCTTGGCGCAAGGCTCTTGAGCAGTAAGCCAGACAAGCCTACCGTACCGGCATGGAACCTCCGCACAATTTTGTGGCCT
>JAMCQK010000142.1:0-2500 GCA_023382135.1 Deinococcus sp. | reverse complement strand
GAACTCGGCAAACTGACCCCGTAACTTCGGGATAAGGGGTGCCGGCCACGGTCAGGGGATCACCTCCCCAAGCCCCGGCCGGCCGCAGAGAAGAGGCCCAAGCGACTGTTTAACAAAAACACAGGTCCCTGCGAAAGCGCAAGCTGATGTATAGGGGCTGACGCCTGCCCAATGCCGGAAGGTTAAGGGGAGGGGTTAATCCCCCGCAAGGGGGGTGAAGCTCTGAACCGAAGCCCCGGTCAATGGCGGCCGTAACTATAACGGTCCTAAGGTAGCGAAATTCCTTGTCGGGTAAGTTCCTACCCGCACGAATGGCGTAACGACTTGGGCGCTGTCTCAACGAGGGACCCGGTGAAATTGAACTATCTGTGAAGATGCAGGTTACCCGCGACTGGACAGAAAGACCCCGTGGAGCTTTACTGTAACCTGATATTGAACTTTGGTGCGTCATGTACAGCATAGGTGGGAGGCGCGGAGGCCGGGGCGCCAGCTCCGGCGGAGCCACAGGTGGGATACCACCCTTGAAGTACTGAAGTTCTAACCCGCAGCCGTCATCCGGCGCGGGAACAGTGTCAGGCGGGCAGTTTGACTGGGGCGGTCGCCTCCCAAAAGGTAACGGAGGCGCCCAAAGGTTCCCTCAGCGCGGTTGGAAATCGCGCGTAGAGTGCAAAGGCACAAGGGAGCTTGACTGCTAGACCGACGGGTCGAGCAGGGACGAAAGTCGGGCTTAGTGATCCAACGGTCCCGCGTGGAAGGGCCGTTGCTCAACGGATAAAAGTTACCCCGGGGATAACAGGCTTATCTCCCCCAAGAGTCCACATCGACGGGGAGGTTTGGCACCTCGATGTCGGCTCATCGCATCCTGGGGCTGTAGTAGGTCCCAAGGGTTGGGCTGTTCGCCCATTAAAGCGGTACGTGAGCTGGGTTCAGAACGTCGTGAGACAGTTCGGTCCCTATCCGTCGCGGGCGCAGGAGACTTGAGAGGCGCTGCCCCCAGTACGAGAGGACCGGGGTGGACGGACCGCCGGTGTACCAGTTGTCCCGCCAGGGGCACCGCTGGGTAGCTGCGTCCGGCCGGGATAAGCGCTGAAAGCATCTAAGCGCGAAGCCCTCCTCAAGATCAGGTCTCCCACGGCTTCAGCCGGTAAGACCCCTTGTGGATCACAAGGTCGATAGGCCGGGGGTGTAAGGGCGGTAACGCCTTCAGCTGACCGGTACTAATAGGTCGAGGGCTTTCCATTACTCGACGGCTGGTCGTTCCCATCACCTGCCACCTAGGAGTCAGCCTCGCAGCGCTTCCATTAACCTCCACTTTCCGGTGGCCTTGGCGGAGGGGTTACACCCGTTCCCTTTCCGAACACGGCAGTTAAGCCCTCCTGCGCTGATGGTACTCGGGGCTCAAGCCCCCGGGAGAGTAAGGCGCCGCCGGAAAATTTTTTAGCCCCCTCCTTCCGGAGGGGGCTGTGTTGCCTTGATCAGGCCCCGTCCCGTTGGGACAGGCTCACCTTCAGCTTGTAGGTCCTCGCCAATCCCTCGATCGCCTCCTGACAGCGCGGATCCAGCTCGAGGGCGGCATTGAACGCGTTCTCGGCATCGTCCACCCTCGCCCGAGCGAGGAAGAGCCGGCCGAGATTGACGTAGAACTCGAGGTCGTCACGGTAGCCGCCCTCCATCGCCGCGGCGTACAGCTCGACGGCGCGTTCCCGGTCGCCCCGGGCGTAGGCGAGGTGCCCCATCTCGGCCGACAGCCCGGGCGCGTCGGGCCACCGGGATCCGGCCTGCTCCAGCACCTCCGCCGCTTTCTCGGTTTCCCCGAGGTACCTGAGCAGCCGGGCCCGCAGCAGGGCTCGTCCAGAGTCGCTCTCGATGAGGCCCGCGTTAACGGCCCAGCCCTGGAGCCTGGTCATGTACGACTGCAGCGCGGGGTCTGACGGGGTCGACCGGGCCACGCGCGCCGCGAGCGCGAGCGCTTCGGCGGTGCGGTCGAGCAGGGCCAGCAACCTCAGCGTCCGCACGGGCTCCGCGTCGGCGACCCCGGCGTCGAGCGCGCGGGCCATGAACCGGGTCGACCCATCGGTATCCCCCTCGGCCAGGCAGATCTCCGACAGCCTCATATTCAACACAGGGCTGGACGGGGCCATGTCCGCCGCGGCCCGGAACGCGGAGATGGCCCTGGACCTCAGCTCCAGCCGGTCACGCTCCCCTGCGGCCGCCGTTTCATCGCCCGCGGCGACTCCGCGGATCATCTCCGACAGCGCGAGTGCCCTTTCGCTCCACTGCTGGCCGCCGGCGGCTTCCCTGCGCCTGTCGGCCGATCCCGGGCCGTTGCTCGACAGCGCGCGCTCCACGGCGGCGGCGATGTCGCCGGGTGACGAGTAGAACTCCACGAACTCGCGCCAGGGCATCAGATCCGGCAGGGGGCTCGCGACCACCGGAACGCCGCACGCGAGGTACTCGAACAGCTTGATCGGGTTCGAGCTCAGGGCGATGCGGTTTCATA
>JAMCQK010000108.1 GCA_023382135.1 Deinococcus sp. | reverse complement strand
GATCAAGACCATCAGGCCGGACATCCAACCCCCGGCCCAGATGACCGAGGCTAACACCATGTCGTTGTGGCTCTCGGGCAGGTGGGGCATCTGGGAGCCGGGGCCTTGCCCAAAGAAGCCCGCACGCTCCTTTAGGACGTTGTAGCCTCGGCCCGCAGCGCCTGGCGCGAGAGCGCGTGCAAAAGCCCCAGCGCAGCTCCCGAGACCAGCATCGAACTCCCGCCAAAACTCACCATGGGCAGCGGCACGCCCGTCACGGGCAGTATGCCCAGCACTACTCCAATGTTGAGTGCCGCCTGCAGGCACAAGTAGGCGGTTAAGCCCACCGCCAGCACGCTGACCGCACCTTCCGAGTTGGCGGCTATCTGCAGGCCGCGGGCCAGAATCAAGCCGTAGGCGATCAAGACCATCAGGCCGGACATCCAACCCCCGGCCCAGATGACCGAGGCTAACACCATGTCGTTGTGGCTCTCGGGCAGGTGGGGCATCTGGGAGCCGGGGCCTTGCCCAAAGAAGCCCGCACGCAGGATGGCTTTTTGTCCTTGCAACACTTGGTAGCAGTCTGCCGCGGGGTCCGCCTTTCCAGAGCGGCAGTCCAGGTACCCCTGGTAGCGCTCCTGGATGTAGTTGAACTTGCCAAGGAACGCCCCGGAGAAGGCCAGTGCCACCAGCGTGGCGGAGGTACCGATGGCCACAAGCCTCCTCCACGGCACACCAATCACCACCAGCAGGAAAGCAGCGAGCACTAAAAGCAAGAGGCCAGTGGCAAAGTCGGGTTCAACCAGCACCAAGCCCGCCGCTACTCCCACCGCAGCCACCGGTCCCATAATGGGATAGTCGGTGCCGCGCTGGTGAAAGAAGGCCGCCAGATAGATAATCATGGCCACCTTCATCAGCTCTGAGGGCTGAAAAGCCAGGCCTCCAGGGAGGTCGAACCAGCGGCGTACCCCGCCGGGTCCGTTTCCTATGACGAGAACCAATACCAACAACGCCAGCGAGACCAGATAGAGCAGCCTGGCTCCGCGCACGGTGAAGGAAGGGGAGAGCCTGGAAGCAATCAGGGTGACCGCTATAGCCACCGTAATCCTGACCATGTGATTGTCTAAAAGCCCAGGGTCGCTCGCCCCCACGCCCAAGAGCGAGAGGCCGTACAGCAGAAACTGGGCCAGGATCAAGATGAAATCCACGGCTCACCTGCCCCCGCTTCCACCGGTATGGCACCGTGGGCAAACACTACTTCTCTGAAAACCCTCGAGCGCTCTTTGTAGTCCTTGAACTGGTCGAACGAGGTCCCGAGCGGGGCCAACAGCACGCTGCCGGAGGTAAGCTTGGCAAGCGCTTCTGTTACCGCCTGTTCAAGGGTCTCGCGTCCTGTTGGTTGGTGGATCTCGGTCACCGGGCAGATACCTTCGAAAACCCGGGACATACTGGGCCCGTCTTCGCCAATGGCCAAAATTAACCGGACCTTGGCACGGGCCAGATCGCTAAGTTCGTGGACGGGGGCGCCTTTGTCGCGGCCCCCCAGAATCCAGGCTACCGGGGTGGGGGCGGCCTCGAGGGCCGCTCTGACCGCGTTGATCCGGGTGGCAATCGAGTCGTCAATAAATAGCACATCGCCTCTCTTGGCAAACAGGTCAAAACGTCCTTCAGGCCTGGGGGCGGTTTTTTCCGCCAGATCAAGAACTTTTTGGTCCACCGATCTGCCCATTAATTCGGCAAATGCCGAGGCTGCCAGACGGGCGGCTGCCAAGTTGGTTTCGCGCGGAGATACGCCGGGCAGGAAGCCGGCCTTGCGCGCGGGCGAGGCTTCGGCGGCGGGGACAATGTTTGGGTCTCCTGCGTTATAGACCACAACGTCATTGCTGGTCAGATTTTTCAGGATGTTCAGTTTGGCGCGGTGGTAGGCCTCGAGGCCTCCATGCCTGTCCAAATGATCGGTTCCCAAGTTCAAGAGCACGGCCACCCGCGGCCTAAAGCTGGCAACGCGCTCAAGCTGAAAGCTGGAAAGCTCCACCGCCACCACTTCGGCATCATCTATCACCGAAACCAGCGGTGGGTCTACGTTGCCGCCCGCGGCCGCGTTGAACCCAAGCGCCCGCAGGAAGTGCGCGGTGTAAAGGGTGCAGCTGGTCTTTCCGGCGGTGCCGGTAATGCCGATCAGCGGGGTAGGTGAAGTCCTGAAGGCCAGTTCAGCTTCGCCTATTACTTCCGCCCCCAGTTTTCGCAGCTGCTCGAGCAGCGGGTGAGTAATTGGAACGCCGGGTGCGGCAACCACCTCCCGGTACGGAGTACCCGAGGGTTCCGGATCGAAGACAAACCCCAGGCTTTTGGCTTCGGCCACCTCCTCGGCTTTTGGCATCTCGTCGAAGAAGCAGGCCTCGAGACCCCTTTTTTTCAGATACCGCAACACGCCCAAGCCGCTACGGCCCAGGCCAAAAACCAGGCGCTGCTCGCGGTTCAAAAACTGCCTCCCCACAGGCTCACCACCACCGCAGTTGCCAGCGCGGTAATGGCGGTGAAGCGAAAGACAATCTTAGCCTCCTCCCAGCCGGAAAGCTCGAAGTGGTGGTGCAGCGGGCTCATCCTGAAAAACCGCTTGCCGGTGCGGCGGAAGTAGGCCACCTGGACCACCACCGACAAGATCTCCAGCACCGGCACAATGGCCGCAAGCGGCAGGTACCAAAGCCTTCCCTCCAGCACAAAGAGCCCGGCAATCAGCACACCCAGCGCTTGGCTCCCGGTATCCCCCATGAAGACCTTGGCCTTGGGGGCGTTGTGCCACAAGAAGCCGAGCAGGGCACCCAAGAGGCTTTGTGCCACCACCAGGCTTTGAAAAGGAACCAGCAGTACCACGCTCACGCTGGCCAAAAGACCGTCCAAGCCGTCGGTGAAGTTGAAAGCGTTAGCCGCTGCCACAATTACCAGCGCGATCAAAAGCATGTCCAGTATGGGATAAGGCGTGTACCGAACCTCACGGCTAGCCCAGACTGCAAATACCAGCGCCATCAAAGCTTGCAGAACCAGCTTTTCCCTAGCCCTCAGCGGGCGCCTGATCAATCCGGCTAAGTCATCCAGCAGCCCAAGCAAGCCGAAGCCCAGCGCCAGCAGCCAGAGCGCTCCCCGGTGGTCTTGGCCCACGAGCCAGTAGACCCCAAAGGCCGCCAACAGAAAGGCTGCCCCCCCCATGCTGGGGGTTCCCGTCTTGGCCAGATGTGCCCGCGGCCCGTCCGCACGCACCTCTTTGCCGAAGCCAAGGGCCCGCATCAGGCCGGTCCAGAGGCCTACCAGAAACCAAGCAAGTAACGCGGAAGCCGCTACCGTCATGTTCTCTCCAGTGAAAGGGTAGCCTTTACCAGCCTGCCGTTTTCCAACAGGTAAACGTTCTTCTCGTCCACTGCCAGGGCCGTGAAACTGCCTTTTAGAAAGTTAATCATCAGCCCGTTGCGGGACAGCTGGTACACACCGTCTTTGGTGAGCAGGTAAATATCCTGAGCCAAGGCCACTGCCTGCGGCTCAGCGGGGAGAGAGACGCGGTGGCTACCCGGATAAGAAAACATTTCCTTGGCGCTGACGGCAAAGACAAAATCCTCGTCCCCCACTACCCACTTGAATGCGCCTGCTTCCAGTACGCGATCCTCAAAGCGGAGCGCTTTGCCGTCCAGCCAGTAGGTGCCTTGGTGGTTGGCTACCGCATCCAGCGCCGCGTAAGGAAAGGTGCCCTTGCCAGGCAGGAAAAGGGAAGCCTCGCTCAGCCCGTAAGGGCTAGTTGTTTCTAGGCCTACCACCAGCTGCGGCCAGACCTTTATGAATCTGGGTACACCGGAAAGCGGAATACTGTCTTCTGGTACTCCGCCCCGGTAAATGAGTAATTGGTAGGGGTACGCGGCAAAGAGCGCATCACCTTTGGCCGCGGCCACCACCGGCGCGCCGGGAAGCGCGAACTGAAGGCTTCCCAGCCTGGCCCAGCTACCCTCCACCACCCCGCCCGCCACCAGTAGCACGTTTGTTTTCTCGCCGCTGGCGGGTGCCGGGGCGCAGGCTGACAACGCCATAAGCATGACAAAGAGCGCCCTCACGGTTGCCACCTTTCCAGGGCTTGTACAAGCTCGGAGAAGAGTTTTTCCAGGCCGACACTGCGCGAAGCTTTCAGATAAACCAAATCACCTGCTTGCACGTTAGCAAGTAAAAACTCGAGCACCTCTTCCTTGTTGAGAAGTAGTTTCCCCCCCGCTTCCCGGGCCTGAGCTTCTGCGTGGGAACCCAGGAAAATCAGGCAATCGCTCGCTTGTTTGGCCAGATGGGCGGCCTCGAGATGGAGCTTCTCGCTTTCCTTGCCAAGCTCCTTCATCTCACCCAACACGACCCATTTTCTTCCCGGCTGCCTTTTCAGGTACTCCATGCCTGCGCTGACCGAAGCGGGGTTCGAGTTATACGCGTCGTTAATCAGGCTCACCCCGCCCGCCACCACGCGCTCCATGCGGCCAGGGGGCAGGGTCAGCGCTGAAAGCCTTTCCGCCACCTCGGCCAAATTTTTTCCCAGCACGGCCGCCACTGCCAGCGCGGCCAGCGCGCCGAGCGCCGGGCCAACACCCGGGTAGGGAACAGTGACCGTGTGCTCGCCAAAAACAAAGCGGCTAGAGGACTCTTTTAGCTCCAAGTTTTCACCGGCAAAATCTCCCGCTTCAAAGCCATAGGTTTTTAGCCCAGGCAGGTCTAGAAACTTGGCTGCCTGCACGCTGGCCAGTTTTTTATTACTCGTCCGCAAGAGCTTGGATTCCTCGTTCACCACATTTTCCAAGCAGCCGAGACCGTCCAAGTGCTCCGCCCCGAGCGTGGTGATCAGGCCTAGATTGGGTGCCGCGAGCGTAACCAGTTCATCCATCTCGCCCAGCCGGTCTATCCCCAGCTCGACCACGGCGCCTTCACCGGGCTCTTCCAGATGCCAGAAGAAGCGTGCCAGCGCCGCCGGGGTATTGAGGTTCCCCTTTGGAGCTGGCCAGCCCAGCCCCTGAGCCAAAGCTTCTTTGGTGGTGGTCTTTCCGCTGGATCCCCCAACCGCAACCAGCTTGCCCTTGAACCTGTCCCTGAACGCCCTTCCTAGCTTTATCAGTGCCTGGTAAGGGTTTTTTACCTGGATAGCTCCAGGGTGCGCCCGGTCGGTAAGTACCCAGGCTGCTCCACGCCCAAGGGCCTCCTTGGCGAACTCTCTACCGTGGGTCCTTTCTCCAGGCAATGCCACAAAACCAGTTCCTGGGCCTACATTTCTGGAATCCCAAGCCAAATCGAGCGCCGGGGCCACCGGAGGATGTAGCATTCCTCCCACAACCCCGGCAACCCATGCTGGCGTTATTTCCCTACTATGTGTAGTTGGCTCATAATACACAACACCCTCACTAGCTAACAGTCTAACCCTAATTTTGCTTCCGGGGAGGAGTTCCCCAGTAAGAAAGTAGGCCAGCGGCGATCTCCCTGTAAACCGGGGCGGATATAAGCGCACCGTAAATCTGTAAACCTTTAGGCCGGTATAGGACCACCACCACCGTTACCTTGGGGACATCGGAGGGAACAAAGCCCGCAAACAGGGCGGTGAACACGTCCGCCGAGTAGCGACCACCAACCACCACTTGCGCGGTACCGCTCTTGCCCCCCAGGACGTAACCGGGAACCTTGGCCGAACTCACTGCACCCTCGGTCAAGGCTTGCCGGATGGCTCTGGCCACCTCGGGCCTAAAGACTCTTTCAGTTTCAGCACCTGCCCCTTCGGTCAGGGCGGGCGGCACGTACAGTCCGTCGTTGGCGAGCGCATTGAAGGCCGCAGTTAAGTGCAGCGGGGTGATAAGAAAGCCCTGGCCGAAGGTAGCATTGGCCGACTCCACGGGTCCCCAGGAGCGGACAGGGCGGACCTGGGGCTCGGCTACCCGTGTAGAAGCGAGGGGAGAGGTGTCGGTAAAGTGCAGCCGGCTAAAGTATTCGTAGAGCGTGTTTTTGGAAACACGCTCCGCCAGCTTGCTAATACCGACGTTGGAAGAGTATTTGAGCACCTGCCTGAGCGAAAGGACCTTGGGGTGTTGCACCACGTCATTGATGACCCACTTGTCAATCTTGCGGTACATGGGGGCCTCAACCCTGGTATCCAGGGTGGCGGCACCTTTCTCCAAGAGCACAGCTGCGGTGAGCGGCTTGATGGTAGAGCCGGGTTCAAGCGCCACTTTGAACGCATGGTTACGCCAGGAGACGTCTATAGATGGGTCCTTGCGCGGCGCCAACGGATCAAAAGCGGGGCCATTGGCGACGGCCAGCAGTTTGCCGGTGGAAGTTTCCATTACCAGCGCAGTACCCCAATCAGATTTGGAAGATGCAATTCCTTTCCAGAGCGCTTGCTCGGCGAGTGATTGAACTACTGGGTCAATGGTGAGCCTGATGGACTGTCCCGATGAGAGTTGGGCCTCGAGGTCTCTCTCGAGCCCCTCCAGACCACGGTCCAATCCTTGCGCGGGATTCTTCTCCCCAAAGCCCACCAGTTGCGAAGCCGATACGCCCAGCGGGTAGACGCGCTTCCCTTCCGGCGTGGTGGCGGCAAGCGGCGTGCCATCCGCACTCAGAAGCTGCCCCCTGGCAGGTTTTGCGCTCTCGGTCCAAGCGGTAGCTGGCATCAGCCTCGGCGCTTCCCGCGAGAGTTGGTAAAGTCCCCACCCTAGCGCCAGCGCGTAGCCGAGCGAGCCCAGCAGAACTACCCAGGCGCGGTTAAGGCTGGCCTGGGTCATGGCCTGGCCACTCCTTCCCAGCGCGCCAAGCTCATGGGTACAAAGCCGTTGTCCTCAGCCCACTTGCGCAGGGCCAGGGGAGACATCAAGCGGTACCGGACCTCCGAAAGATCGGCCAGTTCCTTTTCCAGTTGCACTTCGGTCTGGGTCATACTGGCTAAGCTCATGTGCT
>JAMCQK010000218.1:6603-6941 GCA_023382135.1 Deinococcus sp. | reverse complement strand
TAGGTTTAGAAGCGCTGGGCGTTATGGGCGCCGGCGCGGCTTTGGCAGCGGAGGTTTGATCGCCGGCCTCCGCCGGGACAGGAGTAGGCTCCTCCGGCGCCGTGGGAACACGAATTATCGGTTCATCGGCTTTTGGTGCTTCCGCGGGTTTTGGTTCTTCCACTACAGGCTTCGCCGGCGTGGCCACAGGCGCGGGGGAAGGGGCCGCAGTTTTGGGTGAAGCGACCGCACTGCTACCGCCCGGTTTAGGAAGTACCGTTAACGGGTTGATCCCGGTTATAAAGAAGACCCCACCAGCCACTACCAGGCCGAACAGCAGGAAAATTAGCGCGTCAAGC
>JAMCQK010000218.1:0-6593 GCA_023382135.1 Deinococcus sp. | reverse complement strand
CAGTTCCAGGTAGCCGCCACCCGCCAAGTACCGCCCGGAGCGGCTTTGGGCTCACTAGCGGAAGGTTTAGAAGCGCTGGGCGTTATGGGCGCCGGCACGGCTTTGGCAGGGGTTTGATCGCCAGCTTCCACCGGGACAGGAGTAGGCTCCTCCGGCGCCGTGGGAATACGAATTATCGGTTCTTCGGCCTTTGGTGCTTCCGCGGGCTTCACCGGCGTGGCCACAGGCGCGGGGGAAGGGGCCGCAGTTTTGGGTGAAGCGACCGCACTGCTACCGCCCGGCTTAGGAAGTGCCGTTAAAGGATTGATCCCGGTTATAAAGAAGACCCCACCAGCCACTACCAGGCCGAACAGCAGGAAAATTAGCGCGTCAAGCCAGTTGTTTCGCAGCCACCCCATACTCCACTCCCTCAAAAGTCCCTATATTGACTAAATTGTTCCGGACGACATTTACCTAACCAACGAGCGGGCGGGTGCGTAACCAAGTTCCAGTGCCCGCCTCCAGGCACGCTGTGCCTCTGTCTCGCGAGCGAGCGAGCGCAGCGCCCAGCCCAGGTTGTACCAGGCCACCGCATTGCTGCTGTCCTTAGTAGTCGCATAAGTAAGCACCCGCTCGGCATCCGGGAACATCTTCAAAGCCAGATAGGCCGCCCCCAGGTTGGCCGCCGTCGAGGAGCTTGGCTCCAGGTTCAAGGCTTTTTCCAGTGAGCCGGCCGCCCCACGGTAATCCGCGAGCGCGTACTGGGATAGCCCCAGGTAAAGCCACGCGGAGCCGCTAGTTGGCTTGATAACCACCGCTTGGCTAAGCGCGCTGTTGGCATCTTCAAACTTACGCTGGGTATAGGCCGACTTGCCCTGGATAGTCAGGGCATCGGCTTTGTCGCCTCCCTGCGCGCTGCTGGCGGCCAGCGAGGCGTAGCGTCCAGCCTCGGCGGCCTGGCCCAGCCGGTCATAGGCCGAGGCCATGCCGAGTAGCACCTTGGGTTCCTCTGGGGCGCTGGCATAAGCCGCTTTCAGGGCTTCGAGCGCCCCTTTAGCATCCCCCGCTTGCAGCTTGATAATGCCCAGGTTATAGCTGGCCTGCCAGAGTCTGGGGTCCAGCCTGGCGGCCTCGGCAAGGATATCCAGCTTGGCTTTTCCGCTTACCAGGGTGGACTTCTTGAGCAGAAGCTGCGCCCTCGAGGCCGGCTCGGTAACGGTCTGCAGGACGCGGTCAAGTTCGCGCACCGCGCGTTCGGGAAGGTCTTGCGCAAAGTAGATGTCCGCCACCAACAACACCGCGTTCACCTTCATGTTCTCGACCATAAGCAGACTGTAAGCGGGGGGCAAGGCCTCGAGCGGCCTGCCCGCGCGGTAAAAGCTCTCGGCCATCAGATAGGTGAGATCCGGGTCACTGGGGTACTTCTTGATAGCTTCCTGCAGGAAGTCCGCTACTTTGTCGTACTGCCCCTGGTCTCGGAGGGCCTTGGCAAGCCCCAAGTACGCGGGTCTAAGCGCTTCCGGCTCTAGTTTTGCTTTGTTGCCCACGTCCAGCGCCGTGGATAACGCCTTGGCCGACTCGGCTGGCTGCCCAAGCCGCTCCAAGGTAACGCCAAGGTTATACCAGCCCTCAAACCGCCCCGGCGCAAGCTGGGTGAGCTGCGTAAACTCAAACCGCGCCCCTTTAAAGTCGCCCAACCGGTACAAAGCCAGACCAAGACCAAAGTGGGCACTATAACTGGTATAGTTAGTAGCCAGAATTTCTTCAAATGCTGTAGCGGCCTCCTCGTTTCGGCCAGCCTCCAAAGCGGCTTGGGCAGCTTTTAAAGCCGGGCTATCGGGAGCAATATCCTGTTGCGCAAGCCCCACTGAAAGGGCCAGAAAGCAGGCCAGCACAAATTGCTTCATAGCGTATCCCCCGTTTGTGACTCCATTCCGGCGATATTCTAGCATGAGGGGTGTTGTTTTCCCGGCGGACAATGACCAATCCCAAGGGTGACAGGTTTTGGTTGACAGTCCCCCGTAGCTTTGATAGTGTGTCAAGGCGGCGCGGGGTGGAGCAGTCTGGTAGCTCGTCGGGCTCATAACCCGAAGGTCGTAGGTTCAAATCCTACCCCCGCTACCATTTTAGACCGGCACCAGAGTGCTGGTCTCTTTTTATTGTAGGCAGTGCCAGTATCCTGGCGCTCCAAATAACGCACAATAACGCTGAACAGGGGCTGATCGGAGGAGTTATGAGCGAACTATCGAACCTCAAATGCACCGCCTGCCGAGGCGATGAACCACCGCTGGACTTGGCCGTCGTGCGGACGCGGCTTTCACAGCTTCCTGGTTGGCGCTTAGAGATAAGAGACCAGATACCCCGGCTGGAAAAGGAGTATCGTTTCAAGAATTTTGCCGAGGCGCTTCAGTTCACGGACCACGTTGGCCGAATTGCCGAAGAAGAGGGCCACCACCCGGCAATTCTGACCGAGTGGGGAAAAGTCACGGTGAGTTGGTGGACGCACAAAATCAAAGGGGTTCACCAGAATGATTTGATCATGGCGGCCAAAACCGACGATGTTTACAAAGGCAGTTAGGCTGCCCGGGTAGCGATAAAATATCTGGGCACTAGAGCAAAACCAAAACAGGCGGGCTCGGGCCGAGCTTAGGCTTTTATTCAGTTAGGGCGTATTTATCTAGCACGTGGGAGCTGCGGTCTCCCGTGCCGAAAATTCGGCAGCGAGAACGCCCGCCTATACTTTACCCAGGCAGTCTCGCCGCCAGGATACAGTCTGGCGGTTGCCCAATACAATTGGTGGAGTTATGGAGAATGAAGTAAGAACCCTTGAACTGGTCTTTCCTGAGCATGCCAACCCCAATGGCGCCGCCTTTGGCGGTTTTGTGCTGGGGCTGATGGACAAAGTGGGTGGGTACGCAGCAGTGCGGCGGGCCAAGAAGCCGATTGTCACCGTACGAGTCGGCGAGGTTGTTTTCGAGGTGCCCATCCGCGTGGGGGACATGCTCGAGATTATCGCCAGGGTGGTTAGGGTAGGCCGTACCTCGCTCACGGTTGAAGTTGAGGTCTTCAAAGAACGGCTGGATACACCCAGGATACTGGCCACTCGGGGCAACTTAACGTACGTGGCTTTGGGACCGGACGGAAAACCCACTCCGGTAGATGGTTAGGCGGGCAAAACCAGCAGGCCTTTGGACGCGATGAACAAAAGCGGCCCGGGCCTCGAGGCCAAGACCAAAATCTTCTTCACTATCTAGCCTCCCGCAACGAAGAATTATGTCCCGGTTGATCATTTTTCTTTTAGGTTTTGCCGGCGATCACGCGCTGAACTGTTCATTGGACCCACAACCAAGACTTACATGCGTACCGCAACCGAAGGGCTGCAAGCCCGCGCCTTATATTTGGTGGTGGGACGCGAGCGCTTTAGCCTGGCGGATGTTTTGGAGCTGCCGAACCCAGGAAAAAGCTCGTGCTAGAAACGAGGCCAATGAAAATTCTGCTGCTTGGCGGTTCCGGTTTTATCGGGATACATCTGGCCTCGAGGCTTGCTCGCGACCAGCACCAGGTCACCGTGCTCTCGCGCCGCGCTGTTGGCCCGCTTGGGGGAGTGGGGTATGTCACTGGCAACGCCGTTACCGGTCAAGGCCTAGCAGAAGCGGCCTCCGGCCAGGACGCCGTGGTCTACCTGGTTGGCATCATCCGCGAGACCAGAGGCCAGAGCTTCCATCAGGCCCATGTAGAAGGAGTGGCAAATACTGTGGCCGCGATGAACTCCTCGGGTGTTACGCGCCTGATCCACATGTCGGCACTCGGTGCAAGGCCTGGAACCGGCAGCCGCTACTTTGAGACCAAGGCCGAGGCCGAAGAACTGGTGCGGTCTTCAAAGCTGGACTGGACCATCTTCCGGCCCAGCCTGGTATTCGGCCCAGGCGACAATTTCTTTGGAACCGTGCTCAAGGGTCTGGTGAAAGCGCCCGCTCCCTTCATTCCCCAGATTGGCGATGGCAGTTTTCCTTTCCGGCCCATCTGGGTGGGCGACGCGGCCGAGGCGTTTGCCCAGTCACTGACAAACCCAGAGACCATAGGCCAGGCCTACAACCTGGTGGGCCCCAGGGAATACACCTTCCGCGAGTTGTCGCTCTTGGTGCGCAATACCCTTGGTTTGCACAAACCGCTTTTACCGGTTCCACTTGTTCTGATGGACCTGCTGGTTCCAGTCATGAACCTGCTTCCTTTCAGTCCCATTACGCTCGATCAATACAAGATGCTCAAAGCGGGGAACACGGCCGAGCCGGATGCGATGCTCAAAACTTTCCGGTTGGAGTGGAGAGGCCTCGAGGCCGAACTTCCCGCAATTCTGAAATTCCGGCCAATTAACCTCTGAGCGCCCAAACCCTATACCCTGTGAGTACATGCCCGAACTCCCCGAAGTCGAAACCACCCGGCGAATCCTCGAACCGCACCTTCTGGGCCAGAAGATCGGGCGCATCAAACACCAGGACCCACACAAGTACCGCCGCACCGATCTGGCTCAAGGCCGCACAGTAGTTTCGGCTGGCCGCCGGGGAAAATTTTTGATCTTCGGGCTCGACAAAAATCTTGAATTGATTGTTCATCTTGGCATGACCGGCGGATTCCGCTTTGAACCCGCCAGCCACCTGCGCGTCACGTTGGAGCTGCCCAAACAACGGCTTTACTTTACCGACGCCAGGCGCTTTGGAAAGTGGTGGGTGGTGGACGCCGGAGATTATTCGGGGCTTCCTTTGCTTGCCAAGATGGGGCCGGAACCTCTCAGCTCGGATTTCACCCCTGAAAAGCTCCAGGCCTCCCTGGCCAAGACCAGGCGAACAATCAAAGACATCCTTCTGATGCAGGAAGCGGTGGCGGGCGTGGGAAATATCTATGTGGATGAATCGCTCTGGCAGGCAAGAATTCACCCCCTGCGCAGAGCGCGCTCCTTGAAGCCCGGGGAGATTGCAAGGCTCCACCATGCAATCCGCGACGTGATTGGCCGTGCGCTGGAAAAAGGCGGCTCCACCCTGTCCGACAACAGCTACCAGCAGCCCAGCGGTGAACCCGGGTATTTCCAGCACGAGCACCAGGTCTACCAGCGTAAAGGCCTGCCCTGCCTGCGCTGCGGAACACCCATTGAGAGGATCGCTGTGGGGCAGCGGGGCAGCCACTTCTGCCCAAGGTGCCAAGTAAACAAGTGAAGCCCGAAGCTACACTGTTAGCGTGAGGGAGTTCGCCGCCTATCGCCGTTTTGAGCAGCTGGACGCTCTGCACGCCCACTATCTGACCCATGAGTTTGCGCGCCACACTCACGAGACCTACGCGCTGGGGGTGGTGCTTAGCGGCGCCGAGGCGTTTTGGCTTGGAGGAGGCCTGCAACAGGCTCCCGCAGGCAGCATCGTGCTGGTGCATCCGGGCGAGGCGCACACTGGGTATGCCCCAACCAAACAAGGCTGGGAGTACCGCATGCTTTATCCCGATGTGGCCTGGATGCAGCAGATTGCGGCCGAGGTAGGTCTGCCGGCCGGCCAGATACCCGTGCTTCCAGGCCCGGTAATCTGGGACCCACGTTGTTTTGCCCTTTTAGAACGGGCGCACCGCGGCTTGTGGGAAAACGGACCCGGCTCCCTGGCCAGCTCGAGCCTGTTGATCGAAGCCATCGGAACCTTGCTCGCGCGGCATACCAAGGGTTTGCGGCCTGATCAGAAGACCTCCGCCCGGGCCCCGCTGGAGCGCGCCCTCCGCCACCTGCAAGACAATCTGTCGCGGCCGGTTGCGCTCGGGGCCCTCTCCGCTGTGAGCGGTCTATCGCGCTTTCAGTTGGTGCGGGCCTTCCGTCAACACACCGGCCTGCCGCCACACCTCTACCAGCTCCAGCTGCGGGTCGAAAAGGCTAAACGAATCCTGCGCACGGTGCAACCTTTGGCCGAAGTGGCCCTCGAGGCCGGATTTAGCGACCAAGCCCACTTCACGCGCGCCTTTAAGCGGGTTGTGGGCGTGACGCCCGGAGCTTACCGGCTGGCTGTCCGGTAGGGTGTCACCGCGCAATTCTGTACAAGACATTTTCTTGGGTAGCCGCTAGTTTGGTTAGCGTGAGAGATTTTCGCAGCGGGTTTTTAAACACCATGCCGCTCTGGCCCGGGGTGATCCCCTTTGCGCTGGTGTTCGCGGCGCTTGCCCGCCAAGCGGGCCTTACCACCTGGGAGACCCAGGCGCTCTCGCTCCTGGTGTTTGCCGGGAGCGCCCAGTTCACCGCGGTTGGCCTGGTGAGCGCGGGCGGGGGGACGGCTGGCTTAATCCTGGCCACCGCGCTCATTAACCTACGGCACCTGCTTTACGGATTTTCGCTCAAGCGCCACGTGAGCCCCAGCGGATTTCGCAAGGCGCTGGCGGCTTTTCTTCTGACCGACGAGACCTATGGGGTGAGCCTGAAGGCCTTCGAGGAAGGCAGGGGGAGCCTGGCGTTCGTGATTGGCTCGGGGGTCTCGCTCTATCTTTACACCTGCCCGTAGGTCGGAGTTGATTGATCGCTCAATCGACACATGTAAGCCCACCACCACCACCACGAACACACACACACACACACACACACAAACACAAACACG
>JAMCQK010000083.1 GCA_023382135.1 Deinococcus sp. | reverse complement strand
CGGTGGTCGCCTTCCCCCTAACCCTGCTGATGTTCTTTCACCGTGGCAAGGGGGTGCGCTATCCATTCATGTTTTGGATGATCGTCACCTTGTTGTCGGGGCTAGTGGGCGCATATTTCCACCTGGCTTGGAACGCGAAAGACGCCGAGGTAAGCATCTGGAGTGTGGCTGGTTTGGTTGAGGCGTTCAAGGGCTCGAGGCCGGTTTTGGCGGCACTAGCACATACCCACATCGGTTTGGTCGGACTGATCGTCGGCTGGACCATTCGGGACTGAGGGGGGAAACAGATGAAGGCGACACGTTGGTTGGCAGCGCTGGTCACATGTGGAATGGCCATTACCTTGGCTCAGGCCGCCCCCAAGGTGGATGGCAAGGTTAACGCGGGCGAATACGCCAAAATCTTGAAGCACGAGAAGTCGGGCATCACGCTTTCCTGGAGCATTGTGGGCAACACCATCTATATTGCTATCCAGGCCGAGAACGAGGGCTGGGTGGGCCTGGGCATGATGACCGCCAAAGACGACAAGAAGAAAGGGGCCGACTCTTACCTCTTCACCATGGAAGACGGAAAGCTAGTGGCAATGGACATGATCCAGGTTAAGCGCACCGGACGCCCGGTTCTGGACGAGGACGAAGGCGGCAAGAACTCCATCCTGGCCTCGGCGGCAACCCAGAACGGTAAGGCCTGGACGATTGAGTTCTCCCGCAAACTGAACACCGGCGACAAGGCCGACATGGACATTGCTGCCGGCAAGAAGTTCTTCCTGATGCTGGCCCTGGGCCCAGAGATGAATTGGAAGGAAGAGCACAAAAAGACCATGCGGTGGTACGTGGAGGACTTTGCGTTCTAAATCACTCGAAGGCTCAAGACTGGGGGCAAAAGGAAAATCAAGCCCCCAGCTTTTTTGCTTGGGGCAAATGCACCTATCTGGCCGGGCTCAGCAGGGCTAGGGTGGCCCCTAAGGAGGCGGCGCATGTTCCTACAAGGAAACCTCAAGCGACTGGCCGTGGAGAACAGAGATTTCCGCCACGTTATTGGGACTGGCTTGTACGGTCAACTGGTGCTGATGTCTATCCCCGAAGAAGAGGAGCTTGGCGAAGAAACCCACCCCGGTACCGACCAGCTCATGGTCTTTGCCAGCGGCAACGGGAAGGTGGTGCTCGGCGGCAAGGAGGTTGCGGTCGAAACAGATTCTGCCATCTTCGTGCCCGCGGGCACACCATATAACGTGATCAATCCTTATCATCATCCCCTCAAGCTCTACACCTTATATGCTCCCCCGGCTTACCCAGATGATCTGGTACATTCCACTTTGGCAGAGGCATTTCTGGCGGAAGCCGGCTAAGCTGATCCACCCAGGGTATTGAGGCCGGTAAAGCTAGGCATCTTCGGGCCGCTCTAGTTTTGCGTTACCTGTGAGTAGTAAGCACCATATCCTCTGCTCACCAGCCATTTCCCTGTCCCAACCCCGCCTGGTCTTGCTGGCTTGATTTAAGCCCCTTCCCTCACTGCCTGTTCCCTTGCCTGAGAGGAGTCCAGCCCCGGTCACCGCAGGACTTTTGACCCTTCCTTTCATTAGTGAACAAAATTACTATAGCCCGCAAGGAGGCAATATGGACCAGTCCAGGTACAGGGTCAAAGAACCACCCATCCTGAGCAGTACCGAGGACCGCCGGGCTTTTTTGGCCAAGTTCGCCAGCACTGTCTTTGCGGGCTTGGTGGCTCCGGGCGCTATCGCGCAAGCACAGGCTCAGCCCGCACAAAGTCCTGCTGCATCCGGCGTGAAAGAAGGCGTGAAAGAAGATGTATTGCTACGGATGCAGCGCGAAGTAGAAAAGGCGTTACAAAACCCGAAGCGCAAGTGGAGCATGGTCATCGACCTCAGAAAATGTGTTGGCTGCCACGCCTGCACAGTTTCCTGCGTCGCCGAGAACCGGTTGCCCCCTGGGGTGGTTTACCGTCCGGTAAGCGAGCGGGAGATCGGGGTCTATCCCAACGTGACCTACCGTTTCGTGCCCCAGCCCTGCATGCAGTGTGACGACCCACCCTGCGTACCAGCCTGCCCTTACGACGCCACCTGGAAGCGCAACGACGGCATTGTGGAAATTGATTACCTGAAGTGCGTGGGCTGCGACAAGTGTATCCCCCCCTGCCCCTACGGTGCCCGCACCCACGACTATGGCGACTTCTGGACCGACAAAACCCCCGGCAAAGGCGAGATGCCTTACGAGCAACTGCCGGTCTACGAGTGGGGAATAAAGGCTGAACGCGAAGCCGACAACGGCCCCATGGACAAAGTACGCAAGTGCAGCTTCTGCTTGCACCGCATTAGCCAAGGTCTCCTGCCGCAGTGCGTGAACACTTGCATCGGCCGCGCCACCTTCTTTGGCGATGCCACCGACCCCAGCTCGCTGGTAGCCGAGCTGATCAAACAGCCCAACGTGATGCGGCTCAAGGAAGAGAAGGGCACTAACCCCAGGGTCTACTACCTGGTCTAGGAGGAATCATGCAAGAGGTTTCCCGTCGCGAACTCCTGAAACTCGGCACTGTCATCGGGAGTGGTGCCCTATTGGGTGAGGCTGCCAGCCTGCTGCAAACGGCTTCCGCCCAGGGCATGGTGGAAGGCAAGTATGAGATCCAGTTGCCGGAGAACACCATCTACACCTCGTGCTTGCAGTGCAACACCGGTTGTCCGGTCAAGGTGAAGCTCTACGAAGGCGTAGCTTCCAAAATCGATGGCAACCCGCTTACGCCCTGGACGCTGTATCCTCACCTGCCGCTCAAGACCGGCATTACCCAGCTTGCCAAGGTGGATGGCTCGCTCTGCCCTAAAGGTCAGGCTGGTATCCAGACCGCCTACGACCCCTACCGCATCCGCAAGGTATTGAAACGCGCCGGGCCACGCGGCAGCGGCAAGTGGGTAGAAATTCCTTTCGAGCAAGCGGTGGCCGAGATTGCTAAGGGCGGCAAGCATTTTGCCGACATTGGCGACCAGCGTACGTATCCGGGCCTCGAGGAGTACTGGGCCATCCGCGACCCCAAGGTGATGAAGGCCATGGGGGATGCGGTGAGCGCGATCTGGGGCGAAAAGGACAAAACCAAAAAACAAGCCTTGGTAGAAAAATTCAAAACCGACTTCAAGGATTACCTAGGGGCTATGATCGACCCCGACCATCCTGACTTGGGGCCGAAAAACAATCAGATTGCCGTGATCTGGGGCCGGCTCAAAGCCGGGCGCCGGGAGTTTCTCGACTGGTTCTTCGCCAACGGCCTGGGCACCACCAACATGCACGGCCACACCACGGTCTGCCAAGGTTCCTTGTACTTCACTGGCAAAGCCATGAGCGAACAACTCACCTACGACGGCAAGGGCAAGTACACCTGGACTGGGGGCGATAAGTTCTACTGGCAGGGTGATTTGTCGAAAGCCGAGTTCGTGATCTTCGTGGGGGCCAACCTCTTCGAGGGCAACTACGGCCCGCCACTGCGCGTGGGTAGGCTGACGCAAGGCACCGTGGACGGCTCCTTGAAGTACGCGGTGATTGACCCCCGTGGCCAGAAGGCCATCAAGAACGCGGCCAAGTGGATCGCCCCCAAGCCCGGCACCGACGCCGCCATCGCGATGGGGATGATGCGCTGGATGTTTGAGCAGGACCGCTTCGACGCCAGGTTCCTGGGAGCCTCCAACAAAGCGGCCGCCAAACAGATCAAGGAAGCCACCTGGACCAACGGCAGTTGGCTGGTGAAGATGAAAGATGGCCAACCAGAGCGCCTGCTACGGGCCTCCGATCTGGGCCTGCCCAAACTGAAAAAGACCCATGACGGCAAGGAAGTGGAGTTCGATCCGCCGCTGGCATTTGTTGATGGCAAGCCGGTGGTGGTGGATCCGAACAGTGAAACCACCGCGGTGTTCGGCGAGCTCTTCGTGAATACTAAACTAAGCGATATTTCCGTCAAGAGCGGGCTGCAGCTTTTGAAGGAGGAGTCACGCAAGTACACGTTAGAGGGCTGGGCCAAACTCGCCGGTGTCCAGGCTTCGGATATCGAGTACCTGGCCAAAGAGTTCACCTCCCACGGCAAGAAAGCTGTTGTGGATGTCCACCGCGGGGCCAGCCAGCACACCAACGGTTTCTACAACTGCGCTACTTGGTTCACACTGAACGCTTTGGTGGGCAACCTGGACCACCAAGGCGGTTTCGTCAAGGCCAGTACCTACGACGTGATGGGCGGCAAGGCTGGTGGCCCCTACGACCTGGGCAAGCTGCACCCAGCCAAGATGCCCGCTTTCGGTGTCAGCATGATCCGTCATGGGATCAAGTACGAGGACACCACCATTTTTGCAGGCTACCCGGCCAAACGGCCCTGGTACCCGCATGCCTCCGACGTGTACCAGGAGATCCTGCCCTCGGCGGCCCAGGGTTACCCCTACCCCATCAAAATCATGTTCCACTACATGGGCTCGCCCGCTTACTCACTGCCCGCCGGGCACACCCAGATCCAGGCCATGCTCGATCCGGACAAAATTGGGCTGATCGTGGCCTCGGACATCGTGGTGGGCGAGAGCTACATGTACGCCGACTACATCGTGCCCGACCTGAGCTACCTCGAGCGCTGGGAGTTCCAGGGCTCGCATCCCAGCGTCATCTGGAAAGTGCAGCCGGTGCGCCAGCCGGCCATTGCGCCAATCCCCGAGACGGTCAAAGTCTTTGGCGAAGAGATGCCCATCTCGATGGAAGCCTTGCTGCTTGGCCTGGCGGAAAAGCTCGCGATGCCCGGGTATGGCGACAAAGGCTTCAGTAATGGAATGGCTTTCAAGCGGCCCGACGACTTCTACCTGAAGATGGCGGCCAATCTGGCCTTCGGCGAGAAAGCGGATAGCAGCGATGGGGTTCCTGAGGCCAGTGACGACGAGGTGAAAGTATTCTTAGCTGCTAGGCGGCATCTGCCTGCTTCGGTCTTTGACGAAACCAAGTGGAAGGCGGCCGCGGGAGAAGCCCACTGGCGGCGTGTGGTTTACTTGTTGAACCGCGGCGGGCGCTTCCAGGAATTTGAAAAGGCCTACGCTGCCGATGACTTGATAGCAAACAAATACGGTAAGCAGATGAACCTGTTCTTCGACAAGCAAGCGACCAGCAAGAACCCCATGACCGGCAAACCCTACTACCCGCTAGCGACCTACTTCACACCCTACCAGGATGTGCTGGGACAGCAGCTAAGAGACCCTGGCTACGGCTTGACCCTGCTCACCTACCGCCAGATAACCCAGACCAAGAGCCGAACCATTGCCAACTACTGGCTCACCGCTATTCATCCTGAGAACTATCTATTGCTGAACGCGCTAGATGCCGAGCGGCTCGGTTTGAAAGATGAACAACAGGTGCGAGTGACCTCAGCCACCAATCCGAAAGGCATCTGGGATCTGGGCAACGGTAACTTCAAACCCATGATCGGCAAGGTCAAGCTGGTGCAAGGAATTCGTCCCGGCAACGTGGCTTTCTCGCTCGGCTACGGCCACTGGGCTTACGGCTCAAGCGATATTGAGATCAACGGTCAGGTAATCAAGGGGGATCCCCGCCGGGCCACCGGCATCCACGCCAACGCGGCCATGCGGGTGGACCCGGTTCTTAAGGACGTAAGTCTCTCCGACTTGACCGGCGGCAGCGTGGTCTTCTACGAGACCAAGGTGAACCTGGTGCCGGTGGCGGGCTGAGGCATTCGGCGGGCCTGGGTCTTGCACCCGGCCCGCCGCTGGCCTCCTTCTGAGTTGTGCTCAAGAGCTTGCCTCATTGACGCTATAGTTCCGTACACAGAAGGCTCCAGGACCTACGCATTCGATTGACCTTCACCCAATTTCAGTACCAACCCCAACCGTAATTCCTGACATACCCCAGTACCTTGATGTGATGTCTTGATCCTGGCCGCGTAGACCGCCGGCGGCAGGTTGTCCAGGCTTCCCGTCAGGCACGGCCCGCTGCACCCATCAACTCGAGTTTCTCGCGGACGACCTGCTTTAGGTAGTCCCGGCCCTTGCCGATAATTTTACGAGGGTCGAACTCTTTGGGGCTCCTGGTCACCACCTCGCGCATACCCGCGGTGAGCGCCAGGCGCAAGTCGGTGTCGATGTTGATCTTAGCGATGCCCTGTGGAATGGCTCTGCGCACGTCCTCGTCGTGGATACCGGCAGGATCGCCGATGTCGGCCCCAGTAGCCTTCATCTTCTCCACCAGCCAGGCCGGGACGCCCGAGGAGCCATGCAGCACCAGGGGGATAGAGACCCGCCTGGCGATCTGCTCGAGCCGGGCGTGGTCAATGTAGGGCCGCCCTTTGCCCTTGTAGGCTCCGTGGCTGGTACCGATAGCAACGGCCAGATAGTCGATGCTGGTTTGCTCCACGAAGCGTACCGCTTCACTGGGATCAGTGAGAAAAGCGTCCTTGGCGTCCACTACGATGTTATCCTCGATGCCCTGCAGCCTTCCCAGTTCTGCCTCCACCGAAACCCCAACGGCGTGGGCGGCTTCCACACACTTCTTGGTCTTGTGAACGTTCTCCTCGAAGGGGTGGTGCGAGGCGTCGATCATCACACTGGTAAACCCGGCCCGGAGGGCCTGCAACACCATGGCATAGTCGGCCCCGTGATCCAGGTGCAAAGCCACCGGCACGCTGACCCGGCTGGCCATGTCGCGCACCAGGTTGGACAGGTTCTCCATCCCCGCGTACTTGCGTGCCCCGTCCGAGACCTGGATGAAAACCGGGGCCCGCAAGGCCTCCGCCGTCTCCAGGATGGCCTGGGTGATCTCGAGGTTGTTGGTGTTGAAGCTGGGCACCGCGTATCCTTCGCGCCGTGCCTTGTCCAGGATTTGCTTACCGACGACGAGTGGCATAGATAGACTCCTTGAAAGACTTGAGATTCTCCGCAACCGGATGGTCGTTGAACAAAGCTACCCGAGCACCAGCCAAACGTAGGCCAGGCCCAGGGTAAGGAGGGTGAGGGGCAGGCCGAAGCGGAGGTGCTCCAAGAAGGAAAG
>JAMCQK010000026.1 GCA_023382135.1 Deinococcus sp. | reverse complement strand
ATCGGGCGGGGAAACGGCTTTGGCTGTTGAGGCCTTTAGGCGCCCAGGCCCTGGGCGCAGATGCTTTACCCCTATATCTGGGGGTCGATGGCGTGAATGGTACTACTAATGGGTTCCGGGGCGCAAGGGGGCCGGGCACTTTTTTAACTCGAAGCGTTATCTGGGTCGCATAAGAACGGTGAAACAAGGAAGCCATAAACCCGCCTGGCTTGGCATGCGCCAGCGGTTAATGTGACGCTTCGGTACTAAAGCTTAGCGACTGTTTTCTCTGGGAAGGGTGTGTTTAGCGGTTTCCCGCGTGCCAGACAGCCAGGCTGAAAGGGGGGAGGGGGTCGGCGGCCTCGAGGCCGCCCTCCAGCACCACTCCAAGTTTCCCACCCACCAAGTCGGTGCAGCTACACCCCTCTGGCCAGGCCGGCGGGGCCTGGAACGAAAGCCTGCCAGGCTTGTCGGAAGCATTAACCGCAACCACCAGACAGTCCTTGCCTTCCCCCCGGCAGAAGACCAGCTGGCCGTTCTGGGCAAGCATTGTCTGGTAGTGTCCCCGGCGCAAAGCAGGGAGCCGGGCACGCAGCCGCGCCATCTGCCGGATGGTCTCACGGATGGGTTTTTGCCAGCGCGACTCGTCCCACACCATGCCGCGGCGGTTATCCGGGTCGTGCCCGCCCTCCATTCCGGTTTCATCCCCGTAATAAACCGTGGGCGCCCCCGGCAGCACAAAAAGTAGCGAAAGCGCCAAGTTTACGCGTGCTACTTCGCCTTTCAGGAGCGTGAACAGCCTGGGGGTGTCGTGGCTGGTAAGCAGGTTCATCTGCACGCTCACGCTCTCCCACGGATACCTGGACAAAACCGCTTCCAGCTGCCCAGCGACGCCAGCCGCGTCCAAGGTCTCGATCTCCTTCAGGCCGCTGGTGGCTGCGAGCTGCTTGTTGATGACATTTCCGCCCACAAAACCCAAAATGGCCCGCGAGAGCGGATAATTCATCACCGCGTCGAACTGGTCGCCTTTTAGCCAGCGGGTGGCGTCGTCCCAGATCTCGCCCACAATGTAGGCATCGGGCCTGATCTTCTTGACCCGCCGGCGGAATTCTTGCCAAAAGGAATCGTCGTCAATCTCGTTGGCCACATCCAGCCGCCAGCCGTCGATGCCAAACTCCAGCCAGTGCTCGGCCACAGCGAACAGGTACTCGCGCACCGCCGGGGTGGCGGTGTTGAACTTGGGCAGCTCCGGGTTATTCCACCAGCCGGTGTAGTTGGCGCGGGCGCTGTAGGCATTGAGCGGAAAGTTGTGGATATGAAACCAGTCGAGGTAAGGAGAGCTTTGCCCGTTCTCCAGTACATGTTGGAAAGCAAAGTGCGAACGCCCGCAATGATTGAAAACCCCGTCCAGTACCACCCGCATGCCCCGCGCGTGAGCCTGGTCTAAAAGTTGGCGCAACGCCTGGTTGCCGCCAAGGACGGGGTCTACTTGAAAGTAGTCGGTGGTGTGGTAACGGTGGTTAGCGGTGGACGCAAAAACCGGGCAGAAGTAGAGCGCATTTACTCCGAGGTCTTGCAGGTAATCGAGTTTTTCGATCACGCCCCAGAGGTTTCCCCCTTTAAAGCCCTTGAGCGTAGGCTTCTGGTCCCATGGCTCGAAGCTGTCGGAAGGCGCGGGGACGCCTGGCGGCCCGTTTCCTTGCCTGAAGCGATCGGGAAAAATCTGGTAGAAAAAAGCGTCCTTGACCCACGCGGGTGTCATACGGAGACAAGTCTAAATGATGTTGGTAGCTGGTAGCCAAACGATGAGCGCCGAATGCTAAAGACCAAAGACTGCGCTGGTAATCAGCTGATAGCCAAAACTGAAACGCCAAGAGCGCTATGACCGGGGCGAAACGCTGGAACCCCGGCCCCAACACCTAGTCCCAGGCCGCTTCACCTTGCCCCGGTGATGCGTATTTTGGTAGGCTGGCGCAACTCGCATTGGGCGAATACCTATGGATCGCGGAAACCTTTTTGTGATGACCGGCGCCTCCGGCGTGGGCAAGGGAACCATCCGTGCCAGGCTGCTCGAGTACAACCGCGACATGTACTATTCCGTATCGATGACCACGCGCGCCCCCAGGCTGGGCGAGACCAACGGGGTGGACTACCACTTTGTGGACCGTGCAAGCTTCGAGGCAAAAATTAACCAAGACGGGTTTCTGGAATACGCCAAGTATGTGGACGACTATTACGGCACCCCGCGCGAACCGGTGGAGCAGGCGCTGGCCAAGGGCGTGGATGTGCTCTTGGAAATTGAAGTCCAGGGGGCCTTGCAGGTGGCGGACAAGGTACCCGAGGCCATTCTGGTGTTTGTGCTCCCGCCAAACCTTTCCGAGCTTCGCCGCAGGCTTTTGCTCCGGGGTACGGACTCATTAGAAAAGATTGCCAAAAGGCTTCTCAGGGCCAAAGAAGAGCTGGGTTATGCCGAGCGCTTTGACTATGTGGTGGTGAACGGCCGGCTGGACCGGGCAGTTTCCGACTTCGCCGCAATCATCCAAAGCGAGCGGCTCAGGCCCGGAAGAATGAAGAAGGCCATCCAGCGGGCCGGCTCCAAAGATGCGGGCCTCGAGGCCGAACTGGACCAGCTGGTAAAGAAATTGCAGGCCGGCGACTGAGTCCTGGGCCCTTGACTCTAGTTCTAAGACCCCCGACACTATATGGGTTAGCGGAGGCTCATCATGGCAGAACCCGGCATAGATATTCTTTTAGCGCTTACCGACTCCAAGTACCGGCTCACAGTGGTGACCGCCAAGCGGGCGCAGCAGCTTCTGCGTTACCAGTTCAAAAACACCGTGCTGGACTCTTCCGAGATCCCCCGGATGCACACCCTGGCGGGCGACGCCCAGGACCCCAACGCGGTCACTTGGGCCATGCGTGAGCTCAAGACCCAGCGGCTCAAGATCGGTGAAAAACTGGTGCAGGAAGACCGGATTAACCGCATCCTGGACCAGATGTACCCGCGCGAGATCCCTGAACCCCAGCCACTAGAGCGGGAACGGGAGTAAAACCACTCGTTTTCGTCCGCCCGGAGGCTTCTGGGCGGGCCGAAGCTTTGTGGTGGAGAATACAAGCCTGCTCATGTATATTCACTATGTAGAGCAAGACCAAGCCAGACGGAGGCGGCATGGCCAGCAAAGAACAGCGCCAAAGGGCAATTCAGGAGATTATTGGCCGCGAAAACATCTCCACCCAGGCCGACCTGGTTGACAGGCTTAAACGCCAGGGGTTTGACGTGACCCAGGCCACCGTGAGCCGCGATATCTCCGAGATGCGGCTGGTGCGCGTTCCTCTGGGCCGGGGGAAGCACAAGTATGCGCTTTCCAATCTTGAACTTGCGGAGGACGTCTTGGACGAGCTCAAGCGCATCTTCCACGAGCTGGTTCACGATGTAGACCGGGGAGAGAACATCCTGGTGATTCGCACCGCCGACGGCCACGCCACCGGTGTCGCCTTGCTGATCGACCGCCTCAAGCGCGATGACATTGTGGGCACGCTAGCGGGCGAGGATACCATTCTGGTGGTGGCCAGGAGCACGGCAGGGGCTATGGAGCTGCAGGAAGAGCTTTGGGGGTATCTGGTGTGAGCGGGGATCAGGCTCTATGCCTTTGCCTTGCGGTTGATAACGTTCGCGGCTTTTTTGCTCTCTGCCCTGTGTCCATGGCCTTTTTGCCATGATTGAATTCGGGTTCAAATCTTTTCTAACGCTCCTGGTGGTGATTGACCCCATCGGGCTGGTGCCGGTGTTTCTTGCGCTGGCGGGTTCCAAGCCCAGCCACATCCAGCACCGCATTGCGGGCAAGGCGGTGCTGGTGGCGGGTATCGTGGTGTTTGCCTTCGCGCTTATTGGGCGGGGGCTTCTCGATAGTTTGGGGATCAGCCTCGAGGCCCTGCGGATCGCGGGAGGCATTCTGCTCTTTCGTATCGCCATGGACATGGTTTTCGTTCAGCTTACCCGCGAGACCCCCGAGGAAGCAGCCGAGGCGGGCACCAGGCAGGACATCTCGGTTTTTCCGCTTGCCATCCCGCTCATCGCGGGTCCGGGTACACTGGCCAGCATCTTGGTTCTGGGTGCCGAAGCCAAGGGGGATCCCGTTTCCTTCGGGCTCATCTTGTTGATGGCGGCCTTGGTGCTGGCGCTGGCTTACTTTTTCTTACGGTCAGCCGCCAGGCTTTCGAAACTGCTGGGGCGCACTGGCGTGAACGTAATCACGCGCGTGCTGGGTATTCTGCTGGCGGCGCTGGCGGTTCAGTTTGTGACCGATGGCTTGAAGGGCTTGTTCACCATTTAAGTATCTCCATTTAAGTATCTCCACGGTGAGTTTGGCCCTTGGGCCAAGCTCACTAGGGCCAGAGGGAGCAAGGAAGACTGCGCGGCTTTTCAAGCCTTTCGACAAATTTAAGGAGATACTTAGCGGCGAGTTTTTCTGGTGCCCCCCTTGTTTCTAAGGTCGCTGGCCAGCGCACCGTATCTACGCAACCGCCCACTGCTTTAGAAAGGCGGTACTTTATCGCATCAAAAGCGCTCCAAGCGCGGCGGCCGGCCTTGCCGCGTCTTTGTGGGGCACCAAGGCTCAGCCTGTAGTTTTATCGGCGATCAGCTCCCTGGCATGTTGTAGCGCCGCTTCCGAGTAGCTGCCGGAGAGCATGCGGGCCAGTTCGCGCACACGCTCCTGGCCTTCCACCGGCTGGATCACAACGGCACCATCTTGCTTGGTTACCCTGTAGTGGCGGTCGGCTCTGGCTGCGATCTGCGCCAGGTGGGTCACTACCAAGACCTGGCGTCTTTCGGCCAGCATTGCAAGCCTTTCGGCCACGCTCCAGGCGGCCTCACCCCCTACGCCCGAGTCAATCTCGTCAAAGACCACCGTGGTTGCTTCGGCCCCGGTAAGCAAGGCCAGCGCCAGCATTACACGCGAAAGCTCCCCGCCCGAGGCGGCTTTTTCCAGCGGGGCCAGTGCCAGTGAGGGGTTGCTGCTGAACAACAATTGTACTTCTTCCAAGCCGTCGGAAGCGGGTCCGGGGAGAGGGGTGAGCGCTACACGGAAGCGGGCTTCGGGCATCCCCAGCGCGCGGATTTCCTTGGTGGTCGCCTGCTCCAGGCTGCGGGCCGCACTGGCGCGTGCCTGCGAAAGCGCTTTTCCCGAAGACAGAAGAACGCCTTCAGCCTCTGCCAGCTCGCGCGATATTTTCTCCAGGCGGTCTTCTGCGCCCTCAAGTTCCACAAGCTCCTGGCTGGCTTTATGGTAGAAGGCCGCAAGCCCTCCTTCCACCTCGCCATATTTGCGTTCCAGCCGCTGAATCAGCGCCAGCCTGGAGTGAAGCTCCTCCAACCGTGCGGGGTCGGCCTCGAGGCCCTCGAGGTAGTCTTCCAGTTCGCGCACCACCGCCCGCAGGGCGCTTTCGGTGGTTTCCAGTTCCTGTGCCAATTTCTGCAACAAGGAGTCGAAACGTCCTGCCGCCTTAAGCTCCCGGTGAGCCAAGGCGGTAAGGCCTAAAGCATCCCCATCGGTGGAAAGTGTTGTGAGAGCGGCATTTACCCGGTCCCGTATGACCTCGAGGTGGCCGAGCCGCTCCGCTTCTTGCTCCAGGGCCTCTTTTTCACCTGCCCCAATGGCCGCCTGCTGGATTTCGCCAATCTGAAAACGCAGCAGATCCAACTTCTGCCCACGCTCGTTCGCCAGTCGCCGCAGCCTTTCTTCTTCGGACTTGAGGCCCTGAAAACGCGCAAAAGCTTGTTTGTAACTAGAGATGAGCGCGGGGTCCACAATGGCATCCAGCACCGCAAGCTGTGACCTTGCGCTTGAAAGCGTGAGCACCGCGTGTTGCGCGTGGATAACCAGGTGCCTGGATGCCTCCTCGGCAAGCTCGCGCATCGAGACCACCTCGCCTCCAATGCGGGGCGTACTCCGGCCCTGTCCCACCCGGCGAGACAGCACCCGGCCGGAAAACCATGCGGTCACCAGCAAGTACTCGGCTCCCGTGCGCAGTAGTCCGGAGGCGCCTTCGCCCTGCAACAACGAAAGCGCGTCCACCAGCACGCTTTTTCCGGCGCCGGTCTCGCCCGTGAGCACCGTGAGCCCCGGGCCAAACTCCAGCGCAATCGACTCCAGCACCGCGAGGTTTTGCACCTCCAGAAGCAGTGGGCGGTTGCGTAGATACGGCTTGCTTTGGGACTCTTTGGTTTTGACACCAGAGCGGCGCCTGCCCCGCAGAACGCGGTCCAACCACCTGTCGGGCAGGATGCGCGCCAGCAGCGCTAGCTGTCTGGCGTCTTTCCCCACCAGGTAGCGCGTTTTAGGCCGCTTGGCAGTCAGGGCCAGCTCCACTACTCTTGCCACCTCAACTGGGGGGATACTGGCTTCCGCCGCTTTCTCGGCGAAGCGCCTGGTTCCCTGAACCCGCCGGGCGTAAAGGGCATGCGCTTGTGGTGAAAGCTTGTTCAACAGGTCGTCCGCCCAGTGTGCGGTCTTAGTCCAGATGGGGGTCTGGATCTTGCCGGGTTCCAGCAGAATGACCTCGAGGCCCCAGGGAAACAGCTCCCTGCGTAGCGCATCGGACAAAGCCTCCAAAGCAAACTTGGAAGCGCTGTAAGGCCCCAAGAACGGCGAGGCCACCTTTCCGCTGATCGAGCCGATGTTTACGATCCGCCCCCGGGCTTTTCTGAGCAGCGGCAGAAAAGCCTGTGTGACCGCAATCTGGCCGGTGACGTTGACCTCAAGCTGCCTTCTGATCTCCGCCACCGGCAGAAACTCCAGCGGCCCCGCCACCACAATGCCCGCGTTGTTGACGAGCCCCTGGAGGCCATTTCCGGCCAGTTGCCCGTCCACCTTGGCGGCGGCAGCCAGAATTGAAGTTTGGTCGGTTACATCCAGCAGAACAGGGAAGACCTGTCCCCCGCTTTCCGCGGTGAGCGCCTCGGCGTCCGCTTTCTTGCGTACCCCCGCGAATACCCTGAAGCCTTTGCCAGCCAGGTGCAGCACGGTGGTTTTGCCAATTCCGCTCGAAGCGCCGGTAACCAAAACACTTGGGCTCATAACGTTTTCTCCAATACCACCAGCGCCAGCGCGTACTGGTGCTCGTGCGAAAGCGAAAGATGGACCAGCCAGCTTTCCCGCTGCATGCGCGCCTTGATGGGTCCGGCAAAACCCAAAAAGGG
>JAMCQK010000064.1 GCA_023382135.1 Deinococcus sp. | reverse complement strand
ACCCGTCGGAAAAGCCGCCCCAGCTTCGTGATATCCCCAACTCGTTCTGCGGGCTGCCCCTTGGCTGGCCCGTTTTTTGTTGTTAATCGCCCTATCCAAATGGAAAGCCGGGTGCTATACTTTTTAAGCTTGCCAAGCCACAAAGTCCCGCAAGGGCGCTTGGGGGCGGAGGACATATGCCTAAGATGAAGACCCACAAGGGCGCCAAGGGCCGGTTAAAGGTGACGGCCAGTGGCAAGGTAGTGGCCAAGAAGGCGGGCAAACGCCACCTGAACTGGCACAAGTCGGGAAGTGCAATTCGCAGCAAGGGCCGCAGCATAACGTTGCCGGAAAACGAAGCCCGCCGGGTGCGGGCGCTTTTGAGGGGTGAGCGCTAATGCCCCGCGCCAAGACCGGACTGGTTCGCCGCCGCCGCCATAAAAAGATCCTCAAGCGCGCCAAGGGCTTTTGGGGCTTGCGTTCCAAGAGTGTCCGCAAGGCCAAGGAGACCCTGCTCAACGGAGCCATGCGCTCCTTCCACGACCGCAAGCGCAGAAAGCGTGACTTTCGCGGCCTTTGGATTGTCCGCATTAACGCGGCGGTGCGCCAGCATGGCATGAGCTACTCGAAGTTCATGAACGGGCTCAAGAGAGCAGGCGTGGAACTCGATCGTAAAATCTTGGCCGACCTTGCGGTACGGAACCCGGAAGCGTTTGCCCAGCTGGTGGAAAAAGCCAAGGCCTAGGAACCCAGGTATCTACCTGCTGCGGGGCGCGAACATGCGCCCTGTTTTTCTTGTACTTGCCCAGCGTCCCTGGACTTCCTTTTGGGACGGCACCAGGGCTGAAGGAAGCCCAAAGCAGTGCCAACTCGTGCTACTTCTGGCTCGAGGCCCGCTTGAGTTAAGTCTCTCCCGGTTGGCTTTGTCAAAAGTCAACCCGACCAATGGGAGCCATTTAATGCCCTGGCCAAACACCCAGTCTGCCAAGCGTATACTTTTGCAATGGAGGGCAAGGTGATCAGAAACGAGCACCTGAGACGGGTGGTAGCCGTAGCCAAAAACCACCCTTTGTACCAGGAACGCCTGGGAGGGCTGGATGCCGGGGCGCCCACGCCTGAGATGCTTTCCAAGGTGGCGCCCATCACCCGCAACGAGTGGATTGCCCATATCCAGGCCCACCCGGAACCCCCGGCGGGAACCAGGCTGGTACACCTCACGCCTAGCCCAGCACTCGGCTGGATGCCGGAGTATCTGTCTCAAGAAGATATCGAATCGCAGGCTGGCGCGCTGGCAGCGCACTTGAAAACACTTGGGTTAGAAGGTAAGCGGGCCATTGTGACCTTTGGCTACCATGTGTTTGCGGGGGGCTGGCTTTTCCACGAGGCGTTGCAGAAAGCGGGGGTCGCGGTGTTGCCGCACGGACCTGGCGAGGCCGAGCGTGTGGCCCAGCTGCAAAAAAAGTACCGGTACCAGGTTCTGGTGTCCAACCCTACCTTCGCGTTGAAAATCGCCGAGGCTGGTGGAAGGTTTGAGCTTTTGATTGGAGCTGGCGAACCATTTACTTCGGTGCCGGGATATCGCGAAAAAGTGGAGTCGGCCCTCGGCTGCACGGCGCTGGATTTTTACGGAACCAGCGAGCTTGGGGTGATTGCGGCTGAAGACCGGTCGAAAGCCGGCCTGGTCGAAATCTCCGAGATGGCGCTGCTGGAAGTGCTAGACCCGGAGACCTTGCGGCCCGTTGCCGACGGCGAGAAAGGGGAGTTGGTGGTTACCGCGCTTACGCGGACGCTGATGCCAATGATCCGCTTTAGAACCGGCGACCTGGCCATTGCGGAACATCGGAACGGCAAACTGGTTTTACCCAAAGGCGTTTTTGGACGCACGGACACCATGGTCAAGGTCAAAGGCATCAAGTTGTATCCGACCGAACTCGGCCCGATCGTTTCTTCATTTGGAATCGATGGCCGTAGTGGTTATCAGGTAATTGTGGAGTCAGGTTCTGGCGGGACCGACAAGCTGAGCATCCGGGTGAAGTCCAAAGCCGTGCCGGAAGGTTTAGCGGAGGCGGTCAAGAAAGCCACCGGGCTGAAGGTGGACGGCCTCGAGGCCGTTTCCTCACTGGAAGGCCCAGTTTTGGTGGACCACCGGTTCAAATGAACCAAGTGCTTAGTTTTCGAGTCCTCACACCCGCTTGCAGACCCCTGCTCCTGTTGTAAACTAACTGGGGCTTTGTGAATGAACCTACTTATTATGCCTAACCAAGTGAAGACTTACACGAGCGAGGGGAGAGTCTGATGAATTCCGCTTCGCCGCCCAGTGAATACCTGGCGGTACTCGTCTACCTTGGCGTGGCCCTGGCCATCGGCGTTCTGGCGGTTGGAGCCAGCGCGCTATTGGGACCGCGCAAACCTAGCCGCCCCAAGCTAATGCCCTATGAGTCCGGAAACGACCCCGCGGGTGAGATCAAGCGTTTTCCAGTCCACTTCTACGCTATTGCTATGCTCTTCATCATCTTCGATGTGGAAATCGCTTTTCTTTGGCCTTACGCGGTCTCGGCGGGGAAACTGGGCATGCTGGGTTTCTGGGGACTGCTGGTGTTCACACTTTTGCTCTTTGTCGGTTTCATATACGAGTGGTGGAAGGGTGTGATGAGGTGGCACTAAGTATCTCCAGTCTGAGTTTATCGAAAGGCTTGAAAAGCCACACTGTGTTCCTTGCTCCCTCTGGTCGGGTGAGTTTGATCCTTCGATCAAACTCACCATGGAGATACTTAAAATGCCGAATGCCAAACGCCAAAGGCCAAACGCAAAAGATGGGTGTTGAGTGTAAGGTATCCGGCGTTCGGCGGGGGGATGCATGGCGCTGACCGATCTATTCGAAAAAGATATCCAGGAACTCGAGAACGAAGGCATCCTCTTTACCACGCTGGAAAAGCTGGTGGCCTGGGGCCGCGCGAACTCCTTGTGGCCCGCCACCTTTGGTCTTGCCTGCTGCGCTATTGAGATGATGGCCTCGACCGACGCCCGCAACGACCTGGCCCGTTTTGGCTCCGAGGTTTTCCGCGCTTCTCCCCGCCAGGCCGACGTGATGATTGTGGCCGGACGCCTTTCGAAAAAAATGGCCCCGGTCATGCGCCGGGTCTACGACCAGATGCCCGACCCCAAGTGGGTTATTAGCATGGGGGCCTGCGCTTCTTCGGGTGGGATGTTCAATAACTACGCGATTGTGCAAAACGTCGACTCGGTGGTCCCGGTGGACGTGTTTGTTCCTGGCTGCCCACCGCGCCCAGAAGCGCTTATCTATGGCGTGATGCAGCTTCAGAAAAAGATCCAAGGCCGTGCTCGAGACGATATGGGCCACAAGTTGCCGAGCGTGGAGGCATGGAAGCGCTAGCCCGCGGCTGGTAGCCTTCAACAGCTGCTGGCTACCAGCTACCAGTGAGGAGAATTGTGGAACGCCTAACGCAGGTTGTCAATCAGGCTAAAGAGCGGGGATGGGCTGTCGAGCAGGCCTATGGCTCTACCTGGGTGATTGTTCCCAGCGGTGAGTTCAAGGAAGCGGTTAAGGCCTGGAAAAGCCAGGGATTCAACTATCTCGCGGATATTGTTGGCATCGATTACCTGAAATACCCCGAAAAGAAACCCGAGCGTTTTTGCGTGGTCTACGAGCTGGTTTCGCTGCCGGGCTATAAGAATGGTGATGGCAGCAGAATCTTTGTGCGCGTCTTCCTGCCAGAATCGAACCCCAGAGTTCCCACGCTGACCGACCTGTGGATGGGCGCCGATTTTCTTGAACGCGAAGTTTACGATCTGGTGGGAATCACCTTTGAAGGCCACCCGGATTTGCGCAAGATTTTGACGCCGGACGACCTCGAGGGCCATCCTCTTCGCAAGGACTTCCCCTTGGGCGAGACCCCAACCCTATTCAAAGAAGGCCGCTTTATCGACCCCGAAGCGTTCCGCGCGGGCCTCTCCGGCGACAAACCCGGCATGACGGGTTGGCGCGGTGGCAGCCGCAGGGGTTACCAGGATGTGTTCAGAGAAATTCAGAAGTCCGCCAGGGAGGGCGCATGACCGAGAAAACCATCCGCAAGGACGATGCGCTCCACTCCAAAACGAGCTTTAGTGTCGATATCACCGACGCCGCCGAGCTCAAGAGCGAGATCATGACCCTGAATGTCGGGCCGCAGCACCCTTCGACCCACGGTGTGCTGCGCGTGGTTGCCGATCTTTCAGGCGAGGAGATTCTCAGGCTCACCCCGCACATCGGCTACCTTCACACCGGTTTCGAGAAGAACATGGAGAACCGTACGTATACCCAGAACCTGACATATACGCCCCGGATGGACTACCTGCACTCGTTTTCGCACGACCTGGCGTATGCGCTTTCGGTTGAAAAATTGCTGGGCGCGGAAGTTCCCGAGCGGGCTGGGACCATTCGTATTTTGCTCAACGAGCTCTCGCGCATTGCTTCACACCTGGTTTTCCTGGGAACCGGGCTGCTCGATTTTGGCGCCATCACCCCGTTTTTCTACTGTTTCCGCGAGCGTGAGGCCATTCTCGATCTGTTCGAGTGGGTCTCGGGGCAACGCTTTCACCATAACTATATTCGTATCGGCGGCCTCAAAGAGGACCTGCCGAAAGAGTTTATTCCCGAGCTCAAAAAGCTCATCTCGGTCATGCCCATGCGCATAGATGAATACGAAAACCTCTTCAAGGAAAGCCCCATCTTTTACGAACGCGCACGCGGCGTTTCCGTTATTCCTGCCGAGGATGCCATCAACCTTTCGCTTACTGGCGGAAGCCTGCGCGCTAGCGGCGTGAACTACGATGTGCGCAAAGCGTACCCGTATGCGGGCTACGAGACTTACAAATTTGATGTTCCTTTGGGAACCCACGGCGATGTCTTCGACCGCATGGTGATCCGAATCGAAGAGATGCGCGAGTCGGTGAAGATCATCAACCAAGCGATCGAGCGCCTCGAGGCCATAGGTCCTGGGCTCATCCGCGACCCGAACCCGCAAGTCTCCTTACCGCCGCGCGAACTGCTGGAAACCTCGATGGAAGCCGTGATCTACTTCTTTAAATTGGTGACGGAGGGCTTCCACCCCGCTTTAGGCGAAGTCTACGTGCCCACCGAAAGCGCCCGTGGTGAACTGGGGTATTACGTCATCTCGGACGGCGGTTCAATGCCCTACCGTGTCAAGGTGCGCGCCCCAAGTTTTGTGAACCTGCAAAGCCTTTCCTACGCCTGTAAGGGAGTCCAGGTGGCGGACATGGTGGCAATTATTGCCAGCCTTGACCCGGTGATGGGGGACGTGGACCGATGACGCTGAACGTTAGGAACCTAGCTTTGAGCGTTCTGGCGGGGGCGCTTGACATTGAGCGGAGGAACCATGGGCTTCTTTGACGACAAACAAGACTGGCTGGCAGAGGTTTTCTCGATGTATCCGCCGGAAGGCCGGCGGAGCGCCGTCATGCCGATGCTGCGCAAGGTGCAGGAACATGAGGGATACATTTCTCCTGAACGCCAGCAGGAGATTGCCCGCATTCTTGGCACAACCGCAACCGAGGTTGCCGGTGTGATGAGCTTCTACAGCTACTTCCAGGCCCTGCCTGCGGGAAAAAATCACATCCAAGTCTGTGCAACCCTTTCGTGCGCGCTCGCCGGTTCGGACGAGCTGTGGGATGAACTTGTTCAGTCTCTTGGTATCACACGTGGCGAAGTTACGCCCGATAGCCTCTTCAGCATTCAAAAAGTGGAGTGTCTTGGCTCGTGCCACACGGCCCCCGTGATCCAGGTCAATGACGAACCCTACGTAGAATGTGTAACAAAGGTCCGGTTGCGCGCGTTACTCGAGGGCCTGCGCGCTGGAAAAAAATTGAGCGAAATTTCCTTGCCAGGAAAGTCGGGGCATGTCGTGCATGAGCGCGGGGATGAGGCGAGCATATGAGCGAAGGGCCGATTGTCTCCGGCAAGGACCCGCGCTTTGTGCGCACGCTCTATGCGCAGGTGGGCAAGCCGAGCTCATGGACACTGGACGCATATCTTGCAAGCGGCGGGTACCAGGCCATCAAGAAGGCTCTGCAGATGGCCCCGGACGCAGTTATCGACGAAGTAAAGAAATCCGGTCTGCGTGGGCGCGGGGGAGCCGGCTTTCCCACCGGCCTCAAGTGGAGCTTTATGCCCAAAAACACCGGGAGACAGCATTACATCGTCTGCAATGCGGATGAATCTGAACCCGGTTCTTTCAAAGACCGCTACCTGATGGAAGACGACCCGCACCAACTGATTGAAGGCATGGCCATCGCGGGTTACGCCATTGCGGCCACCAAGGGCTACATCTATATTCGTGGCGAGTACCGCCGTGCCTACGACCGGCTGATGGCTGCTATTAAAGAAGCTTACGAAAAAGGCTACCTGGGCAAGAATCTTTTTGGTTCAAATTTTCACTTCGACCTGTACGTGCACCGGGGAGCGGGCGCCTATATATGCGGCGAAGAGACCGCGCTGATGAACTCACTGGAGGGGCTGCGCGCCAACCCGCGCTTGAAGCCACCGTTCCCGGCTCAAGCAGGTCTTTGGGGGATGCCTTCCACTATCAATAATGTCGAATCGCTCTGTAGTGCGGTACATATTATCCAGCGCGGCGCAGACTGGTTTGCCAGCATGGGCACCGAGAAATCCAAAGGCCACAAGCTTTACCAGGTTTCTGGCCCGTTCAAGCGCACAGGTGTTTTTGAGCTTCCGATGGGGACTACTTTCCGCGAACTGCTCTACGACTGGGCGGGTGGTCCTACCGAGGAAATCCAAGCTATCATCCCTGGCGGTTCCTCTTGCCCGCCCCTGCCCTGGAACGACGAAACCCTGGACACCTCAATGGATTACGAGTCGCTGGCCGCAAAGGGTTCGCTCTTGGGCACCGGGGGCGTGATTGGCATCCCGGCATCGGTGAGTATGGTCGATGCGATGCGGAACATTACCCGCTTCTACGGCCATGAATCCTGTGGCAAGTGCACTCCCTGCCGCGAAGGAGTCTCCGGCTGGATGGTGGATTTGTTCGAGAAGATTACCACTGGGCAGGGCGAAAAGGGCGATGTGGAAGTTCTGGAAAACCTGCTTAACCAGATTGAAGGCCGCTCGTTCTGCGCCTTGGCAGACGCGGCTTGTTGGCCGGTGCGGGGTTCCCTGAAGCACTTCCGCGATCAGTATGTAGATCTGGTTGAGCAGAAGAAAGCGGTAAATCGGACTCAGAGGTGGAGCTAGTTATGAGATCTTTGGCGACTATAGCCCTCACCCCAACCTTCGCCCGAGTGGAGAGGGCAGGAGGAACACTCAAAGGAATTTCTCCCCTCACGCCAACCCAAGAGCGCAGTAGCCT
>JAMCQK010000037.1 GCA_023382135.1 Deinococcus sp. | reverse complement strand
GTGCTTCGGCGCCGGTCTTTAGCTCCACATGGATGGGCATTTTGCTGGACTTGGAGGCCACAAAGGCAGCCAGCGCCAGCACATCCTCGCGCACAATTTGGTCTGGCTTAAAGCCTTGAAGCCGCAGCATGCAGGTGCGGATGCGGGTGTCGAGATCTTCAACCTGGCGGGTATCGGCGAAGTAGCGGGGAAGCCTGGCATAAGCACCCTCGAGCACGCCCGCCCCCAGACCGAAGTCGCAGCCTTCCAGGGTTACGTTCTTTGGCCCGCGCTTCTTGAAATAAAGCTCCTCGCCGTTGGCGCTGTACAGTTCTCCCGGCAGCACGCCAAAAGTGTCTTTGAATTGCTGCCGTTGTTTTTGCGCTTCTTCGAAAGGGTCAAGCGGTTTGTTCTGCGCCATCACCAGCAAAGCCGCCAGGGTGGCGAGCGCCAGCAAAGTTTTTTTCCAGCGATTCACGGCCCACCTCCTCTAACCCGGCAAGCGGTAGGCGGCGTCCAAGACGCGCACCGGCGGTTTGGGTTCCAGCTTTATGGACTTTTGAGAGCGGATGTACTCGGCCACGATGTCGTAGACCGGCCTGGGGGGGTACTTTTCCAAGATGGTGCCGGTGTTCTGCAGGTTCCCGCCGTAGGAGGCGAGCACGTAGTCGCGGCCGGGGTTGAATGGCCTGCCCCCCACGCTGATGTTGCGGATGCGCTCACCCGGCTTGCCGTTGATGTACAGGCTGTAAGAGAGGCCGTATAACCGCGACATGTCGCCCCCTTGCTGGTAGAAGGGGTCGGGCTGGAAAACATTGGCTGCGATGTCCTCGAGCAGGCTCTTGAGCCTTTCGCCTTTGAGTTTGAATATGTAGACCTCCGGGTAGGTGATGGCGGTGTAGGAGAGCAGCTGCTCCATGGTGATGTCCTGGCCCGGCACAATGGTGGTGCCCCAGCGGAAACCCGGGCTAAAGGCAATTTCGACCTCGGGGTAGGCCTGCTGCACCGCGCGGCCCACCAGCTCGTCGAAGGTGGAGTAGACGGTGTCGCGCTTGTAAATAAGGCTTTCCGAGGTTCCCAGCACCTGGGAAAGCTTTTGCTGGTGAGGCGCGTAAGCTTCCTTGAGCAGCTTCTCGGCCTCGGCGTCGGGCTCCAGTAAGGATGGGGCGACGGGCATCAGGTGGTAGCGCAGATCCCTGAGGCTGCCTTTGGCGACCTCGAGGTCCACCCTTCCCACAAACTTCCCGCCGCTGCCCGCACACACTATCCAGGTGCTGCCCACGCGCAAAGGCCTGGGTGTCATGTCGTGGGTGTGGGCCGAGATAATCAGGTCGATGCCCTTGATGCGCCGCGCCAGGGCCGAGTCCAGGGGCAGGCCGTTGTGTGAAAGCAGCACCACCGCGTCCACGCCCTTGCCCCTGATTTCGTCCACGTACTTTTGCAGCTCGTTGTCGCGCACCCCAAAGGAGAGCCCTTCGGAAAAGCGCGCCGGGTGCGCCACCTTTACGTAGGGAAAGGTGGAGCCGATAACGCCAATGCTGTAACCGCTTTTTTGGTGGATGGCATAGGGCTGGTAGACCGGGTCGCCAAACTGGTCGTCCACGATGTTGAAGCTGATGAACTGTGCTTTGAGCTCCTTCAGCCGCTGGTCGAAAAGCTCGCGGCCCAGGATGAACTCCCAGTGGGCCACCATGTGGTGGTAGCCGGAAAGGTTCATCCAGTCCACCGACGCCTTGCCCCCGGTGAGGAGCCCGATGCCCGAGGTAGTCCAGGTGTCGCCGGCATCCAGCGTGAGGGTGCGGTCCGCGCCCAACAGTTGGCGCTGGCGCTTGAGCAGGGCGGTGAGGTAGCTGGCCCCGCCCATCATGCCGAACTTTTGAGCCAGGGAAACGAAGTCCAAGTAGGTGGTGAAGTAGGCCTCGAGGCCCCCCCTCTTCAAGCCAAAGTAACGCAGGAAAGACTCCCCGGTGAGATACCCCGGCTGCTGGTAAAGCGCCTTGGGCGCAAGCAGGTTGGGGGGCTCCATGTAGTAATGGGGCCTGAGCTGCGCGTGCAGGTCGGCGGTGACCAGCAGGCTCACGTTGCCAAACGGTTTCCGGTCGTAAAGCCCCTCGGCCTCCGACTTGAGCAACTGGGCAAACGCTCCCGCCGGGTTAGCCGCCGAAAGCACCCCGGTGGCGGCAAGCACACTGAGTAAGTCGCGGCGGGTTACCGACATTCACACTCCCCTTCCGTGTCCTGTGGCCCGTGGCCATCAGGCAAAAACGAAAAATAAACCGCTGGACTACTTCTTGTTGACTGGCGAAGCGGGGTCAATCAGGAAGGCCACGACGTTGGCGACCTCCTCGGGCTTCAGGATGCCGTGCACGCCCGCGCGGTACATGGTGGAGCAGGGCGAGTAGGCCCAGGCGTTGTAGATCTTCTCGTAGGTGTACTTCACTATGGGATCGCTGTTGCCGCGGGCGCCATACCCGGTAAGGCTCGGCCCCACGTTGCCGGCGGCGGCTTCCTTGGGATCCGCGGTGTGGCATGCGTAACAGTTGCCCCTGGCAGCGGCGGTAAAGATTTTCTCCCCTTCTTTCCAGTCGCCTATCAGCTTGTTGTCCGCCGGGTACTTAATCAGCGCGCGCTGTTTGTCCAAAAAGCCCTGAACCTGGACGGCGGGCAGCTTGTCGCGGTACTGGCTGCAGATGGCCTGGCCTTCGTCGCGCGTTAGAAGATCTTTGGCGAACTTTTCGCCACCCGACTTGATGGTCTGCTCCAGGCGGTCCTGCATGGGAGAGGCGGCCAACGCCAGACCCAACAGCAGTAAGAACAAGGTAATTTTTCTCATAGGCCACCTCCTAGCGCACGAACCCCGGGGCATCCACGTCCGCCCCGTTGGCGGCTACCGACATGTAGAGCGAAAGCGCGATGATCGCATCCGAGTAGTAGTTGGGTTCCGTCACCCGGGTCTGCTTGTAGCATCCGCGGATACGGTCCTCCATGGTCCAGAGCTGGTCGTTGGAGAAGCGGTAGGCGGGCCAGTGCGAGGCCACTTTGTCCGCTTGCACCAGTGCCAGCCGCTGCAAGCGAATACGCTTGCCCCCGTTGGTCTCATGGCAGACCGCGCAGGAGAAGTCCTGCGCGCCCGCGCGGGTGTACCAAAGCTGCTTGCCCATAGCATAGACCGCGACCTCTTTGACGTCATCCAGCCTGACCTTAACCGGACGCCCGTTGGATTTGGAGGCCACATAGGCGGCAATGGCTACCACGTCGCTGCGCTTGATGTCCGCGGCCTTGAACCCCTGTAGCGACACCATGCAGGTCACGATGCGCGTGTCCAGGTCTTCGACGCGGTTGGTGTCGGCAAAATAGCGCGGAAGCTCGGCGTAGGCGCCCTCGGTTTTGCCCGCGCCCAGGCCAAAGTCGCAGCCTTCCAGCGAGACGTTGTTAGGCCCGCGTTTCTTTTTGAAGAGATCTTCTCCCTGGGCGGCGTAAAGCTCACCCGGGAGAATGCCGCTCTGTTCCAGAATCAGCTTCTTCTGTCTGGCCACCTCTTCTTCCGGAGAAGGCGCCTGCTGGGCAAGCGCCAGTAGAGTAGCGCCAACCAGCGCCGCAATCACCAGCCAAACACGTGAGCTTCGCATAGTATTCTCCCTTTGTTCTAATGCCTCACCATCGGGATGGGTTGTTTATGGGGCGAATAAGCCTAAGTGGTGTGCGCGGCTAGGCAAGCGAAAGAGCCTGGGTCTTCTCGCCGGCGTCCCCGGTGACATCCTTGTAGCTGGCCTTGACCTCGCCAGCCTTTTCCGCCTTCATCTTAAAGGCGAACAACGGGTTGGCGCTGGTTCCGCCGGTGGGCTTCACGGTGGCGAGCTCTTTGCCGTCGAAGCTCACCACCAGTTCGTTGATGTAGCTGGCGGGAATGAGGTTTCCCTGGGCGTCTTTGCGGGTGCCGGGCTCCATGGCGTGCTGAACCACCACTTGCACGCGGACTTCCTCTCCGGCTTTGGGTTTGGCGGGATTGAAACGGATTAAAATTTGTGCGGGCATTTGCAAACCTCCGTCTTGCTGATTATTTCTGTACGGTGCGGGGCGGCTCTGGCGGGTGCGCTAACCGCAGCCACCAACCGTTACGCGCACCGACTGCGAGGCCAACAAAAACTTGCCGTCGGCGGTCTCGAGGATGGCCCGCACCGGGGCGGTTTCGGCAATGCGCACGCGGGTAGCGTAGTACGGGGTAGTGGACGCGGGGCCGAAGAACACGCTGAACAGGTGGGGGTTGGGGTTCTTATCGGAGAAGCAGTGAACGGCCTTTACTTGGCTCATGGCCAAAGCGGATTCGATCTCCACCGGCACGTTGGCACCCGACTCGGCAATGGTCGGCAGCACCAGTTTGACATCGGTGGAGGGCAGCAGGTCTTTGAACTCCTTGCCTAGCGCGTCCTTGAGGGCTTTTCCCAGTTTGGCCAAATCTTCGCCCTCGAGGGCGGCTGGTGCCGCCGCCTGTGCCAACGCGGGAACCAGACTCGAGGCCAGGCTCGCGCTCAGCGCCGCACCCACCGACTTTTTCAGAAACTTCCTTCTATCCACAATCACCTCCGCGCGCTTTGGTGCAGATTCGTTGCAGCTCATCAAAGAACTGCGCCCTGGGACGGCTGCCAAACAGCCGTCCCAGCTCCCGCCACGTACCTTGTTGGTACGCAAGGAAGACAAAAGTAGGAGTTCCCAAAGCCCCATAGCGGCTGGCCAGCTCGCGGCCTTCGGGGCTGTACATATCGACGCTCGCGACCACAAACCGCTCTTCCAGAAGCTTCGAAACCGAGGGGTCGGAAAGAACATAGGTGTTCATCTGTTCACAGAAGTAGCAGCTTTCGCTCCAGAAGTAGACCATCACAGGCCTCGAGGCCTTCTCGGCCAGGGCCTGTGCGTCGCTAAAGGGATACCAACGGCTATAGTCGGGGGCCTTAGCGGCCATGGCCGCGCCCAAGGCCGTTACCAGTATTACTATTCTTGCCAGCGTGAACATTTACAGTTATGCCTTTCCCCCTAGTTTTAGCAGCACTCCGCTTCGGCGTCAAGCGACTATATAGGACTAACTATTTATGTTGCCTTTATTTCCCCATCCTGGAGGGTCTTTTTTGGATTCCGTTTTACCATAGGGTACCGGGCTATAGCTGCCCACGGGCTTCCGCCGGGCAGGTGTGTGTACCCGCATAGAATCTACAACTCCCTTTCCAGACACGGTATTTGCAGGGCTGCGCGCCGGCTAAACCCCGCCGCCGGTGGTGTGCGGAAATGCCTGATTTGCCAAATACAGGGTGGGGTTATAGTATTTGCCAAGCGAGGTGATCTATGCGCAAATGGTTGGTGGTGCTCCCAGCGGTTTTGAGTCTTACCTTAGCTGCGGCCCAGCCGGGTGAGGCGGTCTTCCAGCAGTGCGCGGGCTGCCACCAGGCCAGCGGCCAGGGGATTCCCGGAGTTTTCCCGCCGTTGATGGGGCACCTGCCCGAGATTCTTTCGGCCAAGGAAGGAAGAAGCTACCTGGTTCAGGTCTTGCTCTATGGCTTGAGCGGCCCGATCAGCATCAAGGGGCAAAAGTACAACGGGGCCATGCCCGCTTTCGGCCACCTGAAGGATGAGCAGATTGCCGCCGTGCTCAACTATGTTGCCACCAGCTGGGGCAACGATAAGAGCCTGGCCAAAGACCACAAGCCCTTCACCGCCGCCGAGGTCGCCCAGTTAAGGCAGAACAAGCTAACCCCCGCCCAGCTTCTGGAGCTTCGCGCCAAGCTTGGTCTCAAGCCTTAAGGATTGGAAATCCGCCCGTGCTTTTCTCGCCCTATGGGTATGGCGCGCGGATAGAATGAAGAACATTATGGAAAAGACCGCCGCCCCCGGCCACAGTGAAGCCGCCCTGGCAAACAAGGGAAAAATCCTTAACCGGCTCCGCCGCCTGGAAGGCCAGGTGCGCGGCCTGCAAAAGATGGTGGAAGAAGAGCGCGACTGCCGCGAAATTCTTACCCTGTCGGTGAGCATCAAGAGTGCCCTGGACGCCACCAGCGATCTAATTTTGGAGTGCTACCTGGAGGACTGCCAGCGGGCCATGGCCAAGGGGGGCGCCAACCCAAAAAGCATTGTGGAAGCGGTCAAGTTGGCGCGCCGCTAGCTTCCCACAACCTGCCGGTACCGTGGCCCGGGGAGACCCGGGCCACTTTTTTACGGCTGGATAGCCGCGGGCGAGTCCCGGGGTATCTGTGTGGGGCTACCCTTCTAAGTATCTCCATAGGTGAGTTTGGCCCTTCGGCCAAACTCACCAGGGCCAGAGGGAGTAAGGGACACAGCGCGGCTGTTCAAGCCTTTCGATAAACTTAGACTGGAGATCCTTAGTAGACCATCTCGCCCGATAAATACGCTTTGGTACGCGCGTCTTGGGGCGATGTGAAGAGCGTTTCGGTTGGTCCTTCTTCCACCAGGCGCCCGCCCAGCATAAAAAGGCTGCGCTTTCCCAGGCGCCTGGCCTGGAAAAAGTTGTGGGTGACGATAACCAGCGTGGTGCCTTGCTGGTTGGCCTCGCGGAGGAAGGCCTCGAGGCCCGCCACGTTGCCGGGGTCCAAGCTTGCGGTAGGTTCGTCGAGAAGCAAAATCTTGGGCCTGAGGGAAAGCGCCCGCACAAACGAAAGCCGCACCTGCTCGCCCCCCGAAAGCTTGTGGGCGGGCTGCCAAAGTTTTTCTCCAAGCCCCACCCGCTCGAGCAAGGGAAGCACCCGGTCCAGCGCGTCCCGCTTCGGCGCTTTTTGCAGCACCAGTCCAAACACCGCGTTTTGCAGCACGTTGCGTTCGAGCAGTAACGGCTGCTGCGAGAGATACACCGCCCCGCCCCCGCGCACGATGCTGCCTTGGTCGGGCTGTTCCAGCCCCGCGAGCAGCTTGAGCAGGGTGGTCTTGCCGGCGCCTGAGGGTCCGATGACGGTCAAGCAGCTACCCGGTAAAACCGAGAGGCTGGGGACCTCGAGGCTGAAGCCCGAAAACCTTTTGACAATTCCCCGTGCGGACAGCAAATCAAGAACCTCGGGTTACGATGCCGTTACTAGCTTGCGCGCTGCGCACTGGCTGGTGCACGAGAGCAGCCTGCCCATCACCGCAGTAACCCCCGCCACCAAAAACCAGCCCGTATTGCCCCAGCGCATCCCTGGCAACGCCGCCCATCCAGGCGGCCGCCGCAACGTTAGTCTGGTGCGCGCAAAAAATCCAGCCGTGGACCGCGCCCGCATTCTTGCGCCCAAAAGCATATGCCGCCAGCGCAACGATGGCCCCTACCGCCCAGCCGTAAAAGAGCGGTTCTTTTTGGGGGTGTGTCATCCGCCTCCTCACAGCGTTACCCGCCGATTATCGCACGGCGGGGGTGGAGATTTTTTGGAGCTAAAAAACGCGCC
>JAMCQK010000125.1 GCA_023382135.1 Deinococcus sp. | reverse complement strand
TGCCTCTCGTTGCTGGCGGGGGAGTCCCACCTGATGGTGTTGCCTTCAATTTTTGGATTGGTGGGGCTTTGCCATCCAGGGCTTCCACGCCTTCGAAAATCACCCTTCCGCCTGGGGCGGGGTCCACAGCCATAAAGGCATAGCTGAAGGTTTCTTCGAACTGGTAGGTGCTTACGTCCACTACGCGGACTTGGCCACTTGGCTCGAGGTAAATGTCCTGCTCGATGCTTAGAAAACGGTAGCTCTTTGCGAGAACCCAAGAGCCACACAAGACCAGCAAGAGCGCTACCAGCCGCACCTGGAGGCTGCCCACGACAGCAGGATACGGTCCTAGCGGCTTGTGGTGTTGGTGACACGGCCCGCAGATAGCACCTGTTTCGACCTACCCGTCAGAAGCAACAACCCGTGCAAAATTGACCCTGGCTTGGCGGGCGAGCCCGGCACGTACACGTCCACCGGCAGTACCTTGTCCACACCGCCTACAACCTGCTCGCTTTCTGCAAACATCTCACCCGAAATCGCCTCGTTGCCCACGGCAATTACGCCTTTGGGTTCGGGCATGGCCTGGTAGGTGCGCTCGAGGGCGGCCTTCATATTCAGGCTTACCGGGCCGGTCACCAACAGAGCGTCCGCATGGCGCGGCGAGGCCACCAGGCTAAAACCAAAACGGCTCATGTCGTTGAAGGGGTTTCCGGCGAGGGAAATCTCGGAATCGTCCAGCCCGGTATTGCCAGCCGAGACCTGGCGGAAAGCCAGCGTGGGCAGATGAAGTTGCTTGCGGGTGGTTGTGGGCGGCTCAAGCTCCGCGAACATCTGCGTCTCCAAGATGACGCGCTGCACCAGGTCTTGACGCCTTGTTACCGCCACTTCCTGAGTGCGCAGCTCTCTCACGGCATCCGGAAACGCCTTGAAGCAGCGGCCACAGAGCACGCAGTTTGCCAGGTCCAGCTGAAATTCATCGGTGGTTTCTTTGAATGCGCTGCTTGGGCAAAGGTTCTGAAGATCTCGCCTGAGTCTGGGGTTGAGGGCTTTTGGTTTCAGCACCGGCCAGCCTGGCGCCCAGGGGGGGAGCTTCATCAGCTCCGGGAGCTTTTTGGTGAGGTTGCCGGTGGTGAGGGTTTTGAGGAAAGGAATCATTTGGTGCCTCGAGGCAGAATCCCCCCGGCCTCTAGCCTCCTCTCTTGGTAAGAGGGGCCAGGGGGCAGAGTGCTGGGGACAGAAGAAAGCCGCCAGTACCAGGACTTGGCCGCGGGCTTCGGGCGCGCGGCGTTTAGCCTCCGGCCTCCGGCCTTCATAAGTCGCTCCCGGCGTAAGAAAGATCAAACGACTTGTTGCACAGGGGAAAGTCGGGCAGCCCTTCGCCACCCATGGCGACCTCGAGGCCTGGCCAGTTTTTGAAACTAGGGTCCACTACTCTGGCGGTTTCCACCTTTCCATCATCTAACCGTACAAACCAGAACACCTCTCCGCGGGCGGCCTCGAGGCAGGCCCAGCCTTCGCCGTCAGAGAGGGTTATATCGGAGTGAACTGGGCCATCCGGCAGATCCGAAAGCCAGTGGTCAATCAGCTCGAAACTCACCCTGGTTTCCTCGGTATAGACCTGGGTACGAGCAAGCACATCGCCCCCTGGCCGCACCACCGGGTTGAAGGGCTGGCAGAGGGGTTCATCTTGGCGCAGGTCCTGGGCGACACCGCTGGCTCTGGCCGCGGGGCCCACCATGCCGAGCTCGAGGGCGGCCTCGAGCGGGACCTCGCCCAGGTAGCGCATGCGGTCCAGCACCATGGGGTTTTCCAGCGCGTAACCGAGAACCTCGGCTGCTTCTTGGCCCAAAGCTTCGAGGTCATCCTGCACCGAGCGCAGTGTTATGAGATCGGGCTCGATCCAAAGCCCGCCCACCCGCAAGGCGTTCCGGCCATACCGGTGGCCACAAAACTTTTCCAGCTGTCCCTGCGCCAGAGCGCGGACCTTGCCTATCTGCACGGCTGCAAATGAATACCCGATGTCGGTAAAGAGTCCCGCCAAGTGGCCCAGGTGCTGGAAGATGCGCTCCATCTCCAGCAGCACCAAGCGCAAGACCTGTGCCCGCCTTGGCGGCTGTGTGCCCGTTGCGGCCTCGAGGGCGCGGCAAAACGCCAGGGCATGGGCCACGGGCTCGCTCCCTACGCGTTCGGCCAGCAGGATGGCTTGATCCAGAGCCTTGCCTGTAAACAGTTTCTCCATGCCTCGGTGCTGGTAGCCCAGGCGGATCTCCAAGTTCTGCACCCGCTCACCGAGCACGCTGAAGCGGAAATGCCCCGGTTCAATAATGCCCGCGTGCACCGGACCTACTGGCACTTGGTGGACCTCGAGGTCTGGGTGCCGGTAGAAAGCGTAGGGAAGATCGTGGCGGCGAAGCGGCTTCAGGTTGTCGCGGCCGGCGGGAATAAGGCCTGTTTCCTCGGAAATCGCGCGCTCGAACCAGTCAAGGCTCGGGAAGCGCCCAGCCAGGCTCTGCCACTGGGAAACCGGGGTGCTTAGATGGATAACCCCGGCGGGGGTATCCAGAAAATAACGTACATTCTCGCCATCGGCAAAAACCGCTACCGGTCTGCCGCTTTCAAGTGCTTGGATCAGGGTCACGCTATCCACCTCTTTGGACCACCAACCGCGCCCCCTGTTTGGTATTCTTCACAAAACCGGGCAGTTGCTTTCACCGCAGTACCTCCGCAATGTTTTTTGCCCACTCAGCGGGAGGCAAGACGCCCAGCACGAGCGCCAACAGCAGCAGGGCTGCGGGAACCCATACCAAGATCCGTGCACGCGGAAGCACTTGCAAGGCGGAGGGGGTCCCAAAGCCTATCTGGGTAATTGCCCCCGCGAGGCCGGCAAAAGCTAGCCCCAGACCCAGAAGATAGAAGGGCATGAGCGCGGCGGGTGAAAGGAGAAGCGCCTGGAACTCGGCAAAGAAAAGGGGAAACGGCGGAAGCCCCGCAAGCGCCAGGCCCGCGAGCACAAAGGCGAACCCGGCTGCGGGCCAGGAGCGCGCCGATCCACTTGCCTTATCAATATCGGTACTACCAAAGGCTAGCGACAGATTTCCCGCCGACAAAAAGGCGGCTGTTTTACACAGCGAATGAAAAAGCGTGTGTAGCAGCGCAAGCCAAGGCGCGCCCAGACCGAGGGCGTAGACTCCCAGCCCCATGTGCTCCATGCTGGAGTACGCCAACAGGCGCTTATAGTCCTTTTGCGCTATCAGAAAAAGCGCAGCGGCAAAGACCGAGGCCAGACCAAAACCGAGCAAGAGCTTGTGCACGTAGGACCCTAGCCCCGCCGATTCCAGCAGGCTGGTGTAGCGTACCAGCGCATAAAAAGCCACGTTCAACAGCGTGCCGGAAAGCAGTGCCGAGCCGGGACTGGGGGACTCCGAGTGGGCATCCGGGAGCCAGGCGTGCATGGGGAAAAGGCCTACCTTGGTACCAAAGCCGATGAGCAAAAAGGCAAAGGCCAGTTTGAGGCCAGCCGGGTTCACGCCGCCAATAAGGCCTTTGGCCTCTCCCCAGTCGAGCGTGGCGCCTCCCAAGACCGCGTAGACCAGGATGACGCCAATTAACCCAAGCGCGATTCCCACCGAGCCTAACATCAGGTACTTCCAGGTGGCCTCGAGGGCGCGCGAGTTGTGGTGATGGTAGACCAGGAAGGCGGAAGCCAGGGTGCTGCTCTCCACAAAAATCCACATCAGGCCCAGGTTGTGGGTCAGGTAGGCCCCGTGCGTGGTGAAGATAAAAGCAAAGAAAGGCGCAAAGAAGGCGGGCGCGTGTGTGTCGTGGGATGCTGCCCAATAGCCCCTGGCATAAAGCGCCACCAGCGTGAAAATCAGATCCGCCAGTACCAGATAAAAGAACCCTACGCCGTCGAGTTCCAGAAGACCATTTTTAGCGCCTTGTCCCAAAACCGCGATGGCTAAAGAGACCAGCGGAACTCCGGCGGCAACCAGCGAGAGCCGGTTCAGATTTTTCTCGCGGTAGGCCCAGGCCGCCGAGGCTAAAGGCAGTAGCAGCAGTAACCAGAGCATGTTAACCCTTTAGCTCCTGCATACGCGCGGTGTCCAGGTGCCCAAAGATCTGCTTGATGCGTCTAATCAATATGCCCGCCAGCACCACCGCGGCAAAGGCGTCTAGCGCTACGCCAATCTCGATAAAAAGCGGCAGTCCCTGCGTTTCGGAGAGGGCCAGCAAGAACACCCCGTTTTCCAGGGCCAAAAAACCCAGCACCTGGGTGACCGCTTTTTTGCGCGTGGCCATCGAAAGCATGCCCAGAAGGATCAAGCTGATGGCTACCGGAACCGCTTCGGGAAGCGCCGCCCCCGGCAGCGCGAAAGCCTTGCCCGCGCGGAAGCCCACCGCCACCAGCGCCCCGCCGAATAGAAGGGAAAGCGGGATGGATAGGTAAGACTCCACCTCGTGGCTCACAGCAAGGCGCTTGAGCAGCGCCAGCAAGAAGAATGGGATCAGCACACCCTTCAACACCAGAAGCACTACGCCGGCGAAGACCAGGTGTCCTTCCTCGGAAAGCGCGAAGGCCAAGCCCGCCAGCAGCACATTTTGCAGCGCGTAGAAGCGCACCAGCGCGGTAAGGCTCCTGCGTCCTACCATAAGGAAGCCGGTGGCCAGAATGGCCATGGTAATGGTAGAGGCTAGATCCGGAAACGTAATACCACCCCCAGCATGGCCAGGATGCCCGCCAGCGTGTTGTAGGTAAGCAGGTCGGGCAGCCGCAGGTAACGAAGCCTGACGCCATATGTCTCAATTATCGCCAGGCCTGCAAGACCCAGCACCACCATCAGCAAGAACGCCAGCACGTGGGAAAGCGGCAGCAGCAACGAAGCAAGCGCCAGATAGCTGAGCATCTTGACTCCCGAAGCCAGCTCATAGAGGGCCAACAAGGGGCCGGAGTGATCCAGCAACTGAGCCTCGTGGATCATGGTGAGCTCGAGGTGGGTAGCCGGGTCGTCCACCGGCATACGCGCCCCTTCGGCTACGAGCGAGAGCAGAAGCGCCGCCAGCGCCAGCGCATAGACTAAGAGGTTCTGCGCCGAAAGCGGGGCCAGGCTTGCCAAGGAAAGCTCCTGGGAAGAAAGCGCCACCGCCGAGAGCGCCAAGATTGTTCCCGGCTCAGTCAGTACGGCCACCAGGCTTTCACGGTAGGAGCCTTGGCCACCGAAAGCCGAGCCGCTATCCAGCGCTGCGAGCGCCTGGAAGAAGCGCCCCAGGTTCAACAAGTAGAGGACCAGAAGAAAGTCTCCGGTAAACGAGAGCCCCGGAAACACGGGGAGCATGGTAGCCGCGAGAACCGCGCCCAAAAAACTCAGGCTGGGGCCAAGCAAGAAGACCGCGCTGGCGGTTTCCGGAACGATGTAGCTTTTTTGGGCCAGCTTGAGCAGGTTAAAGTAGTCGATCAAAGGGCCTGGCCCCTGGCGGTTCTGCAGTCGCGCCTTAACCCACTTAAGGCATCCGGTGAACAACGGGGCCAGCAACAACAGCAACACCGCGCTCATAAGGCCACCGCCAGTACTACCAGAAGCGCCAGAAACTGCAACAACAAGTAGAGGTGGATGCTCCCAGACTGCAACCGCTGAAAAGCGCTGGCAAGGTTCTGGTAGAGAGCGCTCACAAGCCGGTAGGCTTGCTCAAGCGGATCCAAGACTCCAACACTTGGAACACTCCGTAAGCTCACGAATGGAAAGAGACGCAGTACTTGCTCGCTGTATCCAAGCGGGGAAGGTTGCATCACGGGCTCCAGAGAAGTGTAGCCGCAGTCCCAGGTGCCATAACTACGGTGTTGGAGCTTCTTGAGCCACCATACCAGAAGCGTTAGCAAGACCAGAAGGCCAGCGAAGAGCGCAAACTGAGGAAGCAGCGGCACGCTGATTCCCTTTGGGAGGAAGAAAGCTGGGAAGAGGGAGATCGTCATCAAAAATGTGGCGAGCAACGACATGCCAAGCCGCATACCTGGCCCGGCCTCGAGGCCGCGGTCCACCGCTTCGCTGCGGGCGGATCCCAGAAAGGTAAGGCCAAAAGCCCTCAAGTAAAGCACGCTTGCAAGCACCCCAGCTAGCGCCACCATACCCGCCGATAACGCCAGCAAGCCCTTGGCCCCCAGGAAACTCAGGAACAAAAGCCATTCGCCCAGGAAGCCCGCCAGAGGCGGAAGGCTGGCAGCCGCAACCGACGCGAAAAGCGTGAGGCCAGCGGTCACGGGAGCGCGCTTCCACAGGCCCCCAAGCCGGCCTATTTCCCGAGCAGGCAGGATGGCGGAACCCAAGAATAAAAGCCCTTTATATGCCGCGTGTGAAAGCTGCAAAAAGACCAGCGCTGCAAGGAAGCGGAGGTCTTGGGTGAGCATGAGCGCTCCGGCTCCAGCCAGCATTAGGTTCAGATTCTCGACACTCGAGTAAGCCAGCACCGCTTTATAGTCCTGCTCCGCCAGGCCGCGTACCGGGGCGTAGACCGCGCCCGCAAGACCTAAGAGGACAAGCGTCCAGCCCATCCACTCGGGCGGCTTCGTCTGAAAGGTGGTGGCCAGCAGCAGGCCGTAAAGCCCCAGCTTGGTCATTCCCCCGGAAAGCAGCGCCGAGATTGGGCTGGGGGCTACCGGGTGCGCGCGTGTGAGCCAGAGTGAGAGCGGAAAAATAGCAGCCTTGACTCCAAAGCCCACCAGCGCACCCACAAAGACCAGTGGCCAGAGCGAAGCCGACCCCCTTTCTATCAGCGAAAGCGCTACCACCATCAACAGCACGCCCGCGCCGGAAAGGCGGCTTGAGAGCAGAAACCAGCGAGCTCCAGTCTGGGCGCCGGGTTCACCCCAGGCAATCAGCAGGTAGCCTAGAAGCGCCATAGCCTCCCAGGCGAAGACCAACGAATACCCGGGAGGAACCAAGAGTGCTGCAACCATGGAAAGGGCGAAAAGCGGGATGGTGGCCGCATTAAGTTTCGCCTGGGCTGAGTCCTGGTGCGAGAGATAATCCCGCAGGTAAGGCCCCAGCGCCAGATAGAGCAGGCCCAAGAGTGCCAGGTAAAGACCGCTCAGGGAAAGCTGCTGCCCAGGGGCCTCGAGGAGCCAGCGGTGTAACCCCGCTGCCAGCAAGAGGACTCCCGCAGTCCCGAATGTCCAAGGGAAACCGCGGCCGGGCGGCCACCAAAGCGCCAGTCCACTCTGAAGAAGTATCAGGAAGAGCGCCAGCGCTAGAAGAGGTGTATCCATCAACACTGCCTTTGCGAAGAGACGCAAAAGCTTAGGCCAACTTTATTGCCGCGAGTGGTTTCTTGCAAGTTGGACTAGGTGCTGGCTGCACCCACGGAGGGTCTGCAAGCCTCTGGTAGCATGAGCGGGATGCTGCACCTGGACCTGCGCAACCTAAGCAAAGACCGGCTTGGCGAGAAGCTGAACCTA